>NZ_JAAGPG010000290.1:0-10476 GCF_017104665.1 Burkholderia sp. Se-20378
GCCCCGGCGGCGAGCGGCGCTGCCGGGTGGGACGATGACGCAGCCGACCGCACGCGCGCGCCGGCCAGCTACGACGGGCTGCAGGCGGCTGGCGAGGCCTTGCGCGGCGCGGTGCATGCGCATGGCTGCCGTTCGACCGAAGACCGCGACGCGCGCAACCACGTCGCCACCGTGCTCGGCTCGATCGCGTGGGTCGCACCGGCCGTCGACGACGCCAGCGGCGTCGTGCGCACGCTCGCGTCCGCACCGCATGGCAGCGCAGCCGGCGAAGCCGCCTGCTTCGACACGGTCGCGCGGCGGGCACTCGCCGCTGCGCTTTCCGACGGCCAGCAGAAAGTGCGCGACGCCACGCGCGCGATGCTCGAGGCGAACCTGCGGCTCGTGCTGTCGATCGCGCGCAAGTACATGAACCGCGGCGTCGACCTGCCCGATCTCGTGCAGGACGGCAGCCTCGGCCTGATGCGCGCGATCGAGAAATTCGAATACCGGCGCGGGTTCAAGTTCTCGACCTATGCGACCTGGTGGATCCGCCAGGCGATCACGCGCGCGGTCGCGGATCGCGCACGCACGATCCGCGTGCCCGTGCACGTCGGCGACCAGTACCAGCGTGTGCAGCGGCATGCGCTGCGTTTTCGCCAGCGCACGGGCCGCCGGGCGACGCCGGCCGAACTCGCGGCCGAAACCGGCCTCGCCGAGGACAAACTGCGCGCGGTGCTCGCGCTGCCTGCCGAGCCCGTGTCGCTCGACGCGCCGCTGCCCGACGCGGACACCGGCCTCGTGGAACTGATCGAGGACCAGGCATCGGCCAGCCCGTTCGAGCAACTGGCCGACACGCGCATGCGCGAGTGCGTGAGGTCGCTGCTCCGGTCGGTCACGCCGGCCGAGGCCGACGTGCTGCGCCGCCGGTTCGGCCTCGGCGGCACCGAGCCCGATACCTACGACGCGATCGCGCAGGACGCGGGCATGTCGCGCGAACGCGTGCGGCAGATCGAGAAACGGGCGCTCGCCGCCTTGCGCACGGCCGCCGAAGCCGAGAACGCGCAGTCGTTCCTCGACGCGTGATCGCGTCACGCGACGCACGGTCGTGCCACCTTCCGGCACGACCGTGCGCTTCGAACCTGTGCTACGTTTGCCATTGACGTGCGTCAAGTTTTCTTCATCGCGTGTCGCGACAATGATGAAAAGCCGACCGGCGCATCGTTCGCCGTGTCCATTCCGTTTGTGCTTCCCCGGGTCCCTCGCCATGCAGACGACCGCCAGCCAAACGTACGAGGAAAACCGGCATATCGCGACCTGCCTGCGCGAGGCGGCGCAGCGGCTGGCTGACCAGGGCGCGAATCCGTACCGAGTCGCCGCGTATCGCGCGTCGGCCGAGACGGTCGATGCGCTCGACCTCGACATCCGCGTGCTGTTCGAGTCCGGCGGCGTCGATGCGCTCGGGATGCTGCCCGAGATCGGCACGGGCGTCGCCCAGGCGATTGCCGAACTGCTGGTGACGGGGCGCTGGCGCCAGCTCGACCGGCTGTGCGGCGACGCCGAACGCACCTCCGCGTTCGAAGCGGTGCCGGGCATCGGCCACGCACTCGCGCTGCGCATTCACGACCTGCTGCACATCGATACGCTCGAGGAGCTTGAACGCGCAGCCCGCAACGGCCAGCTCGAGACGATCTCGGGCGTCGGCCCGCGGCGCGCGGCCGGCATCCGCACCGCGCTCGACGACGTGCTGAGCCGCCGCCGGCGCTGGCAGGGCCACGTGCAGGACGCCGGCCCCGGCACGGAGCCGCCCGTCGAACTGCTGCTCTACATCGACCGCCTGTACCGCAACAAGGCCGCCGCCGGCGTGTTGCCGACGCCTGGCGTTGTGCAACGCGTCACCGCGCATCGGCGCCCGAACGCGGACGGCTACGTGCCGCTGCCCGTGATGCACATGACCAAGGGCGGCTGGCATTTCACCGCGCTGTGCCTGCATGCCGCGATGCGCACGCCGGAGGCGTCCCGCCCGACCGACTGGGTGTCGCTCTATTTCTACGACGCCCTGCAATGCGAGCACCAGCGCACCGTCTTCACCGAAACGTACGGCTCGCTTATCGGCAAGCGCATCGTGCGCGGGCGCGAGCAGGAATGTCGCGTGTATTACGCGGGGTGAATCAGTCGTCGCCGGTTTCGTCGACGTCGAACGGCACGCCGAGCACCGATGCGATCTCGCGACATGCATGGATGAGCGTGCGTGTGCGGCGGCCAGAATAGTCCGCCGCAAGATAGAACCAGTTCGAATACGGCCCGCAATCGTCTTTACTGTTCCGTTTCGGTACGTCGAACCAGAACGTCACCATGTAGCCACCCTTCCAGCGAACCGGAATTACCTGCGTGAGCTGCATTCTCGTGATTGCGCCGTGGCGGAACCGGATGGTGTCGTCACCGACGCGGAACCCCGACCACGCGCCGTCGTTCGACACGAACACGGTCAGCATTTCGTCCGGCAGCGCGACGGTCGGGCCGTCTTCCGGGGCCAGCTCGGCCGCCGACACCATCGCCGCTCCCGAACCGTCACGCCCCGTCTCGACATCCACGTACGCTTCGATCGTCTGCTTCGCCTTGTCGTAGAAACTGCGCGTGACTTCGGACCGCACGGCGTCGGCGATCAGCACCAGCTGTTTGAATCGTGCCTGCTCGCCGTATCGACACGGCACATCGGGTAGGTCGTCGGGCTCGTCAGCCGGTTCGTCCTCCAGACTGTCGATCGGTGCAGGCGGTGCGGTCATGACAGACGGTTCAACGCCCCCGCGCCGCCGTGTCACCCAATCGATCCCCAACGCCAGCAGCACTTGCGGCGTCACCATCACGACGGCCACCGTCGCGAGCCCCGCGAGCATCCCGTAATGCGGCGCGACCCTCGATGCCGCAAATGCGGCAGGTAACACAAGCAAAATCCACACGCTGCAACCCCGTTGTTCCTGTTTGCGATGTCTGGCACCGCATGCCTCGGCGCACCACCCTGCCATCGGGCCGCCACGCCAGCCCGCCGATGCACGCTCGCCGCCTACGCGCCTTCCGTCTTCGTGCGGCGCGCCGGATGGCGATGCGCGGCGATGCGCAGCAGCTTCTGGAACGACGGGCATTCCAGATGGTTCGCTGCCGGGCACACGGCCGCATGCCGCAACGCATCGCGCACGGCGCCGAGACGGCGGATCGTACGGTCGAGTTCGTCGGCCTTGCCGTCGAGCTTCGCGCGATCGATCGCAGGCAGGCCGTCCGTGCCGACCATCGCGAGGATGTCGTCGAGCGAAAAGCCGGCCTCTCGGCCCAGTGCGATCAGCGCCAGGCGCTCCAGCACCGACTCGTCGTATTGCCGCCGCAACCCGTGGCGACCGGTCGGGACGATCAGCCCCTTTTCCTCGTAGTAGCGCAGCGTCGACGCGGGCAATCCCGAGCGTCGCGCCACATCTGCAATGTCCAGCCGGCTCATGCTTGACCTCAAGTGAACTTGAAGTTGCAAGATAGTCGCTCGACTCCATGAAGACAAGCCCGGACTGCCATGAAACCGCTGAAACCACGCTGTATGCCACTGCACTGCGCAGCCCTTTCCCTTCTCCGCGGAGGGGCGCGATGAGCGCGCCCGACGTCCTGCTCAACCTGTTGCTGATCGGCGCGGGCGCCACGCTCGTGATGGATCTGTGGACGCTGTTCCGGCGGCGCGCATTCGGCATTCCGTCGCTCGACTATGCGCTGGTCGGCCGCTGGATCGGTCACATGATGCAAGGCCGGTTCCGGCATGTGTCGATCGGCGCCGCGGCGCCCGTGCCGGGCGAACGCCCGCTCGGCTGGATTGCGCATTACGCGATCGGCATCGCGTTCGCGGCACTGCCCGTCGCGATCGCGGGCACGGAATGGATCGGCACGCCGACTCCGCTCCCCGCGCTCGTCGCCGGTCTCGCCAGCGTCGTCGCACCGTTCTTCGTGATGCAGCCCGCGTTCGGCTTCGGCATCGCCGCATCACGCACGCCGCACCCGGGCGTCGCGCGCCGGCGCAGTCTCATCACGCATCTGTCCTACGGTGTGGGGCTTTATCTGGCGGCGTTCACGCTCGCGGCGCTGGCCCGTTGAGCACATCGACTCGCCGAGATCGCAACAGGTAGCGTCGACTCAACCGAGCCGACGTCGACGCGCACGCACGCGCTTCGTCGAGCGTGACGGGCGCATCGTCCGGTGCCCGCCGGACGAAGGTCACGTCGGGCATCGGCACCGGCGCAACGGCAATGACAACGCCGCCTGCCGGCATGCGGGCAAACGCGGCGTGCCCACGCGCTGCCACCCGGTGTTTTCAAGTCGTTCATCCGGCCCGCCCATGTGGCGGCCCGCATCACTCTCCACCGCAGTCGATCAGGTTGTGGCGCACGCGCCCGAGCAGCCGCACCAGCGTATCGCGTTCGTCGGGCGTGAAGCCGCGCAGCCCGTCGTCGGCGACCGTGTCCCCCACTTCGAGCATCTGCGGAAAGATCTCGCGCGACTTGTCGGTCAGCCGGATCACGAATGCGCGGCGATCGTCGTCATTCGTGATGCGCTCGATCCAGCCATAGCTTTCCATCCGGTCGAGCAGCCGCGTGAGCGAGATCGGCGTGATCTCGAGCCATTCGGCGAGCCGCGCCTGATTCATCTCGCCCTTCCACGTCAGGTACGCGAGCACGCGGCTTTGCGCCCGTGTCAGCCCGATGCGCTTCGCACGCCGGTCGAACAGGCGTCCGTTCAGGCGGGCGACGTCGGCGATCAGATAGCCGATCCGGTTCTCGTAAGTCTTGTCCATCCGCGAATTATAGGGTCAAGCCTGAAACGGCCTCGGCTCGCGGCGTGGCGATAAGCGGATATATAATAAGCGTGCTTATAATTCCTGCCATACCGGATCGCCGCCCACGGCGACCGCCCCGTGGAGACACCCGCTTGAACCCCGCCGCCGACGCCCCCGCCTCGCCCGCACTGAACCGGCCGATGCTGACCCTGTCGATCATGCTCGCCACGCTGATCCAGACCCTCGACAGCACGATCGCGAACGTCGCGCTGCCGCACATGCAGGGCACGCTGTCCGCGTCGCAGGACGAGATCACGTGGGTGTTGACCTCCTATATCGTCGCCGCGGCGATCGCGACCCCGCTCACCGGCTGGCTGTCCGACCGGCTCAGCGTGAAACGGCTGCTGATCGTGTCGATCGCGGGCTTCACGGTCGCGTCGGCGCTGTGCGGGCTGTCCGAGACACTCGTGCAGATCGTCGGCGCCCGCCTGCTGCAGGGCGTGTTCGGCGCCGCGCTGGTGCCGCTGTCGCAGTCGATCCTGCTCGACATCAATCCGCGCGAGAAACAAGGCCAGGCGATGGCGATCTGGGGGATGGGCGTGATGGTCGGCCCGATCCTCGGCCCGACGCTCGGCGGCTGGCTCACCGACAGCTACAACTGGCGCTGGGTGTTCTTCATCAACGTGCCGATCGGCGCGTTCGCGCTCGCCGGCGTGATGACCTTCCTGCCCGCGCGCGCGCCGCGCCCGCACGTGAAGTTCGACGCGTTCGGCTTCGCGACGCTGGCGCTCGCGATCGGCGCGTTCCAGGCGATGCTCGACCGCGGCGAACAGCTCGACTGGTTCGGCTCGTACGAGATCCGCATCGAGGCGATCGTCGCGGCACTCAGCTTCGCATTCTTCCTCGTGCATACGGCGACCGTCGGCAAGGCGTCGTTCTTCAAGTCGGAACTGCTGCGCGACCCGAACTTCGCCACCGGTACGCTGTTCATCTTCGTGGTCGGCGCGGTGCTGTACGCGACGCGCGCGCTGCTGCCGCCGATGCTGCAGAACCTGATGGGCTACCCGGTCGCGACGACGGGCCTCGTCACCGCGCCAAGCGGCGCCGGCACGATGATCGCGATGCTGTTCGTCGGCAGGCTGCTGAAATACGTGGATGCGCGAATGCTGCTGCTCGCGGGACTGTCGATTTCCGCGCTCGCGCTATGGCAGATGATGCAGTACACGGTCGTGCTGTCCGAAGCGGACATCGTGTGGCCCGGCGTGGTGCAGGGCTTCGGGCTGGGGCTCGTGTTCGTGCCGCTGAGCGCGCTGTCGTTCTCGACGCTGCCGCCCGACCTGCGTGCGGACGGCACGGCCACCTACAGCCTGATGCGCAACATCGGCAGCAGTATCGGCATCTCGATCGTGCAGACGCTGATGACGCGCAACACGCAGGTCGCGCACGCCGACCTCGCGACCCACATCACGCCGTTCAACCCGGCCGTGCAGGCGATCGCCGGCAGCCGCCTCGACATCGCGCTGCTCGACCGCACGATCAACCAGCAGGCGTCGATGATCGCGTACCTGAACGACTTCAAGCTGATGTTCGTCGCGACGCTGCTGATGATTCCGCTGTTGCTGCTGATCCGCCCGCCGCAGAAAGCGGCGAGCGTGGATATCGCGCACGCGGCGATGGATTGACGGGCGCACGCGGCGCGCGCCCGCTTCGCCCGCGTCAGGCCTTCATCGTGCCCGTGCGCACGTAGCGCTCGTGCCACGACAGCGCCTCGGCGAGCAGGTGCGGCGTGTGCTTGCCGAAGCTGTCGCGCGACGCGCGCTCGAAGTAATCCTCGAGCATCGGCCGGTAGTCGGGATGCGCGCAGGTCGCGATGACCTTGCGGGCACGCTGCTTCGGCGACAGGCCGCGCAGGTCGGCAAGGCCCTGCTCGGTGACGACTACCGCGACATCGTGTTCGGTATGGTCGACGTGGCTCGCCATCGGCACGATCCGCGAGATCGCACCGCCCTTCGCGGTACTCGCCGACATGAAGCACGACAGGTAGCCGTTGCGCGCGAAGTCGCCCGAACCGCCGATGCCGTTCTGGATCTTCGTGCCCATCACGTGCGTCGAGTTCACGTTGCCGTAGATGTCGGCCTCGATCATCCCGTTCATCGCGATGCAGCCGAGCCGGCGCACGAGCTCCGGATGGTTGCTGATCTCCTGCGGGCGCAGCACGATCTTTTCGCGGAACGTCGCGATTTCGTCGGCGAAGCGCTGCACGGCGGCCGGGCTCAGCGACAGCGCGGTGGCCGACGCGAAGCTCAACGTGCCGTCCTGCAGCAGGTCGAGCATGCCGTCCTGGATCACTTCGGTGTACGCGGTCAGGTTCGAGAAGCCTGCCGAGCTGAGCTCCGCGAGCACCGCGTTCGTGATGTTGCCGACCCCCGACTGCAGCGGCAGCAGGTTTTCCGGCAGGCGGCCGCGCTTCACTTCATGGCGCAGGAAGTCGATCAGTTGCAGCGCGATCTGCTTCGACGTCGCGTCCGGCGCGGAGAACGCATTGCTGCGATCCGGCGCGTCGGTCTCGACGATCGCGACGATCTTGTCGGCCGGGCAGCGCAGGTACGGCTCGCCGATCCGGTCGTCGCTCTTCGTCAGCGGAATCGGCTTGCGGTGCGGCGGCAGCGCGGTGCCGTAATAGACGTCGTGCATCCCGTCGAGGCCGAGCGGCTGGCGCGAGTTGACCTCGAGGATCACGTGCTTCGCGCGTTCGAGCCAGGTCTTGTTGTTGCCGATCGACGCGGACGGAATCAGCAGGCCGTCCTCGCGGATG
The DNA here is from genome assembly GCF_017104665.1 of Burkholderia sp. Se-20378. Classification (NCBI taxonomy): domain Bacteria; kingdom Pseudomonadati; phylum Pseudomonadota; class Betaproteobacteria; order Burkholderiales; family Burkholderiaceae; genus Burkholderia; species Burkholderia sp. Se-20378. The sequence goes on from NZ_JAAGPG010000290.1 coordinate 7,599, forward strand.
CCCGCGACTTCGACGATCGCGACATCGAGATCGCCGTACAGCCCGAACCATGCGTACTGCGCGACGTGGCTCAGGTGGACGTCCTGGTAGTCGACTTCGCCGCCGTTGATCTTGTCGCGCAACGTCGGGTCGGACTGGTACGGCAGGCGCATCGAGATGCCGTTGGTGCGGGCGAGCGCGCCGTCGAGTTCCGGCGCGGTCGATGCGCCCGTCAGCACGTTGATCCGGAAGTCCTCGCCGCGCGTGTGCGCCGCGTCGATGTGGGCGGCAAGCGCGGCCGGTACGGCCTTCGGATAGCCCGAGCCGGTGAAGCCGCTCATGGCGACGGTCATGCCGGGACGGATCAGCGCGGCGGCTTCGTCGGCGGTGCGGACGAGCGAACGCAGGGCGGGAGCGAGGATGCGTGATGAAGACATGGCTGGTTTCTGACGCTTTGGTCTGTCGTTGACGTCGCGGGGGGTGTCTCCGGAGCGACATGAAGCCCTTGGGGCCGCGAGGGGCGGCCGGCACCACAGGCACGGTCGGAGTATCGCAGAGGCCATTGCCGCGAAATGTCCGCTAAATGAAAAAGATCCTTGCCGGATTTGCCGGGTATCGAACGACCGTTCTGTGACAGGCGCTCCGTTTAAAGCGGATGCACGCGAAAGGTGCACGAAAGCCTTGAACCGAAAAACCGGCCGGCGATCGCCAACCCGCGCGCATCAATCGACGGATTTCAACTGGAATTTATTGCCTGTTGATCGGCAATTCCCGACACCCGTCCGGCGCGGCCAATTGTCACCCGATGCGGCTTGTCCCGACCTGACACACGTCAAGCTCGCACGCGCCGCGCGACGCTCGCCGGAAAGTGCGAAAAGCACCACCACACCGGCCTGTGAGGCCCGTCCGCCCTTGACAGCGGCGCGACGCGAACCACACTGGAATACGGATCCCGCCGCCCCGCTCGGTCGCCCTTTAGCGCATGCGCTTTTTGGCCGGCCGATCGCTGCAAGACGCGGTAACACTCCCTCATGTCAGGACATTGATCGAATAAAAAGCAACAAATTACAATTCCGTATATATTTCGCCGATGGACCAAAGAAAAACCGCCACACGTTCCGAACCGCCCCTGCCACGCACCTGGGATGCGCGGCTCGCGCGCTCGCTTGTCCGACCGCTCGTCGACACGCCCGTCACCCCGAATCACCTCACAACCGTTCGTCTGCTGATCGGCCTCGCCGGCGCCTGGTGCCTCGCGCACGGCGGCTTCGGCTGGAGCAATGCAGGCGCGTTCCTGATCGTGCTGTCGAACTTCGTCGACCACACCGATGGCGAGCTCGCGCGCATCAGCGGCAAATCCAGCAAGATCGGTCATTTTTACGACCTCGCGGCCGACGCGCTCGTCACAGTCGCGCTGTTCGTCAGCATGGGCGTCGGCATCGTCAACCAGGGCGGCCAGATGGCCGCGTCGCCGGTGCTGCTCGGCGCGGTGGCCGGCGCCGCCGTGGCGCTGATCTTCTTCCTGCGCATGCGGATCGAATCGTTCGCCGGCAAGGTCGGCACCAAGCAGGCATTCGCCGGCGGCTTCGAAACCGAAGACGTGCTCTACCTGCTGCCGCTCGTGACGCTGTTCGACGGCGTCGAGCCGTTCCTGCTCGCGGCGTCGATCGGCGCCCCGCTGTTCGCCGCGTGGGTCGTGTTCGACTGGTGGCGCATTGTCCGGCGCGGCCATGTTTCGCAGAATTCAACTGAAATCCAGGCTTCCAAATGACTCCTAGCACGCGCGACGACTCCGTGCTGAGCCCGGCACGCCCCGCGCCCGTGCGCGCGGCCGCAGCCGACCCCGATCGCACCGTGGCCGACTCCGTCGGCACGCTCGACCTCGACCGCCTGCGCGGCGACTACACGCGCCAGGGCTCGTTCCTGTACCTCGACGCCTTCCTGCCGGCCGACGCACATGCGAAGCTGGCCGACGCCGCGCGCGCGATGCAGGCCGGCCTGAACCGCAATTACCTGCCCGGCCACAAGCAGGGCGGCAGCGTGAGCCGTCATGCGATCGACGAGCAGGCGCCGTACATCGCCGAACTGTATCGCTCGAAGGCTCTCATCTCCTTCCTCGAGAAGGTCACGGGCGACAAGCTGATGCTGTCGCCGGAAGACGATCCGCACGCATACGCGCTGTATTACTACACCAAGCCCGGCGACCACATCGGCTGGCACTACGACACGTCGTACTACGACGGCCGCCGCTACACGCTGCTGATCGGCGTGATCGACGAATCGTCGTGCCGGCTCGACTACGAGCTGCACACGCGCAATCCGGACGTGGCCGACGAACCGGGCTCCGTCCAGATCGCCGACGGCGGCATCGTGCTGTTCGACGGTGACAAGCTGCGCCACCGCATCACGCCGCTCGGCCAGAACGAGATGCGCGTGTCGCTCACCTTCGAATACGTGACGAACCCCGGCATGCGGCCGTGGAAGCGCTTCATCTCGAACATGAAGGACGCGATCGCGTATTTCGGTTTCCGCCAGGTGTTCAAGCAACTGGCCACGCGACGCACGACCGGGTCATGACGCGCGCCGGCCTCATCCTGCTGTCCCTCGGGACCGCACTCTTCGTTGCACTCCTTGCCTGGCAGGGCGTCGGCGCGGTCGCGTCCGCGTTCCTCGCGGCCGGCTGGGGGCTCGCGCTCGTCGCGGCGTTCCATGTCGTGCCGCTCGTGATCGACGCGGTGGCGATCTCCGTGATGTTCCGTCCCGGCCAGCCGGGTGCCGAGCTCGGCAACGCGCTGCGCGCGCGCTGGGTCGGCGAATCGGTGAACAGCCTGCTGCCCGCCGGGCAGATCGGCGGCCCCGTGCTGATGGTGCGCCACCTCGCGCAGCGCGGCACGCGGAT
>NZ_JAAGPG010000291.1:0-10564 GCF_017104665.1 Burkholderia sp. Se-20378
GTGCGTGTGGAACGGGGGGACGCGTCTCGTCGGCACAGTGAGGGTGCAGAGACGGAAGCAGGTCGACCCCCGGCGCGCGAGGCGGCGCCGGGCGGTGCGCGCGTCCTGCCGGTCTACGATCCGGAGCTCGGGATGATCGTCGACCTGCTGCCGTGCGAGCGCGGCCGGACGCACGAGCGTGCATTCGTCGGCGCGCTGCTTGAAACGGTCCGTCCCGGCGAGCTGTGGATCGTCGACGGACGCTTCGATACCGACGCGCTTCTTTCCGGCTGGCCGCGCAGAGGCGGCGCATTCGTGCTGCGTGAATACGGCCGCTCGGCCGCGTGCCGGCCGCTTGGCGACTGGCAGGAAGGCGGCGTGTTCGGCGGTGGGCGCGTGCGCGAACAATCCGTCGGGATGGCCGGCGAAGGCGGCGTGTCGGGTGCGTTTCGGCGCATCGAATGGCACAGCGCGGATTCGCCCGGCGAAATCGTCACGCTGCTGACCGATCTGCCGGCCGAGCGGTTCGACGCACCGCAGGTCGTGGCGCTGTCGTGCCGGCGCTGGCGCGACGCGCTGCCGCTGGCGCTCGAACCCGTCACGGGCGGCGGGCCGTTCGGCGGCGTGCCCGCACGCGCGGCGCTGCTGGCGAGCGGGATCGCCGCGTTTGCATATAACGCGTTCAGCGTGATGACGCGCGTCGTCGGTGGCGCGCTCGATCTCGATGCGCGCGACGTCGACCGCTTGCCGTCGCTTATCGCCGACGGGGTGACGGCGACCTACGCGGGCATGATGATCGCGCTGCCGCCGGACTGGTGGCAGCGTTACGACCAGTTGCCCGCGACGACGCTGGGCCAGATCGTGCGGATGCTCGCCGTGCATGTCGACCCGCGCAGCGAGCGGCGTCGGCGCCGCGACAACCGGCTGTCCGCGAAGTCGCAGGCGTTGCTGCGCGCGGCGACGCTCGAGCGCCTGATGCACGACGACGACGGCGATCCGGCTGCCAATGTGTTCAGCCTGCGCACGATCGCGATGGCGACGCGCGACTTCAGCAGCAATCCGTCGAAGGCGCTGCGGCATGCGGGCGAGGCGCTCGTGATGGTGACCAAGTACAACCGGCCGATCGCGCTGCTCGTGTCGATCGACGACTGGAACCGGCTGCTCGGCGAAGTGCGCGAGACGAGCTTCTCGCGGCTGTCGTTCGATGCGGCGGTGACGCAGCAGGGTGTGCGCGCGGTCGGGTTGGGGGAGTTGTCGCGGGTCTAGCGTTCCGGCCGCGGTGACTGCCGGACACCGTCTTTATCGTGTGTCGCGCAACGCGCTGGCTGGATTCCGTTGCGCCGACATCGAAATACCTGCCAGCACGACCATGGAAGAAGGAACGGGTGCTCGCCCGTCGCGGTTCATTGACGCTCGGGCTACACGGGTTCAGTTGCCGGATAGCCTTATCCGTTGCTGCATTCCGGCATGAAGTACGTACGCCCGTGTACGCATCGAGGCCAGCCCGTCGGCTTCAACTCGTGAGCCGTCGCACCCAGATGACCGACGTCCACGCGAAATTGCCGCTGCCGTAGCGTGCGATCAGCGTGTCGATACGCGTGTTGATCCGCGCCGAATGCACGCGGCAATGCACGATGAAATAGCCGCTGTTCACGCCGACGGCCGAGCCGTCCGGCAGCGTCGGGTTGCCGCCCTGCGCCGGCAGCAGGTATTCGGCGATGTCGCCGGTGCTGACGAAATAGGCCGTCGCGCGCCGGTCGACGAGCCGCTTCGCCTGACTCTGCGACAGTGTCGGAATCGCGGCGACGAGCACGGGTTCGGCGGCGGTGTTCGCGTTGACGACGGTCAGGTCTGGCAGGATCGTCACGAACGGCGCGATCGCGTCGATCGTTCGCGCGTCGTAGCCGGGAATGCGCGCGAGATCGTCGACGGACACGAGCTGCAGCGGCCAGCCGTCCGGGCCGTTCGCGTCGCGCAGCGAGCGCAGCATGTAGTCGGCCGTCGATTGCGCGAGCGCGGGATCGAGCGACAGCTGGCCGAGCAGACGCCGGTACGCCAGCACGCCTTCGCCGCTGGACTGCCACGGCTTGCCGGGCGCGGCGCGCGACACGAGGTTCGTCAGGTTGAAGCGCGCCTGCGCGTCCTCGACGCTGCCGGAGATCCACGCGCGCGACAGCTCGGCGTTGACCGCCAAGGCGTCCGACGGCAACAGGTCAGAGAGCTGTACGTCGGCAACCGGCGCCGACCATGGCTGGCCGACGAACGTGACGTTCGACGTCGCGCTTTGCGCGCGCAGCGTCGCGCGTGCCCACTCGACCGCGGCGCGCTCGATCCACATCGTCTGCGTCGCGAGCCGCTGGTTCTCGACGTCGCGCGTCGCGACCTGCTGGCGCCACAGCACGCTGGCGGCAAGCGTGGCCGCCAATGCGACGACGAGCAGTACCGTCACGATCGCAATGCCGCGTTCGCGTCGAGCCCGCGCCGTCCTTCCAGTCCCGTATCGATGCATCCGCGTGCCTCCGCAGTGTCTGTCGGCGCGGTGCGCTCACACTTCGAACGCCAGCCACGCATGCGCGATGCTCGCATGCGCAGATGACGTGACGCCGAACAGCGCGGCGAGCCCCGCGACCCAGCATGCGAGCGTCGCGGGACGCATGCCGTCGTTTGCCAGCGGGCCGACCAGGCTGGCGATTGCGTGTGTACGCCACAGCAGCAGCACGAACAGCGCGCAGCCGACGGCCATCGCGATGCCGAACATGTGCGCCGCGACCGCCGGACGCCGCGTGAAAGGCATGCGGTGATGCCGCTGGTTCGTCGCAACGATCGCGACCCCGTTTGCGACGGGCACGATCGCCATCGCGAGCCCCCAGAACAGCGGCTGATCGCTCGACGAGTTGATCAGCAGCAGCGTGCCGATCATCCAGGTCGGCGGCGCGAGCAGCGTGAGTACCGACCATGACAGCAGCTGCCACGCGAGCCACGGCGCACGCCAGCGCAGCGGCGGAATCCGCGCGGCATGAGCGGCATGAGCGGCATGAGCGGCATGAGCGGCGGGCGGAAGCGGCCGGCCCGGCATTCCGGCGGCGCCGGACAAACGCCCGGCAAGCCACCGTACGAGCATCGTGGCGAATGACATGGAGGATCCTGTCGTTGACGTGTTCTGTGTTCTGTTCTCAATAGCTAGGACGAAGCGGGCAGCCGCAAGCCGCAGGATTTCGTGCGTACCGGCGTTTTGCGGCGCGGCACATCGCGATTCCGCCGTGCCGCGTAAACGGTCTCGACGATCGCTTGCCGTGTTTCGCGAGCGTTTCGTGAATATCTTCAGCGGAATGTCACAAAAACTTCCCGGTTGAAACCCGAGGATTGTCGGGCTGCTCGCTGGCCCGTCGCGCTTTTCGCGCGTCGGCCGGCCAGACGGCGACACGCTTGCCGGCCGGCCGCGCGCAACGGCGGACCGCCGGGCGCCGTACGTCGGCCAGGCGACGACACGTACACGAAACGGGGGCCACGCAAGGTCATGCACCGCATCTCGCAAGTCTTGCGCGAGGAGCGGCTGCGCGCGCATTGCAGCCCGCTTGCGTCGATCGTTTGCCCGTGCAGGCGGATCGATCGGCGTCACGCAAAAAAACATTGCGGCAATGCGCGCTTCGTTCCGTCTAGGTAGGTGGGAGCTGCGACTTGGTGCGCCGTACGCGGCCCCGACGCGCCGTGCCGGCGCGCGGGAGCACGCGGATACGCGCATTTTTTCTCATCAGGCGGCAGGAAGCCGACAGGTGCATGACAGTGGAACAGTTCGAGGAAACCAGGCCGACCGGCGAGCGCGACGCGCCAGTGGACGACGCATCGGCACGGCAAGCGGAAGCGCTGTCGCCGGTCATCAACCTGCGCGACACGGGGCGCTTCCTGCAGGTGCTCGAGGCGCTCAAGTGCTCGCTGGCCGTGAGCCGTCGCCCGTCGGGCGTCGCCGTGATCGGCGTTGACGATGGCGTTCCCACGCTGTCCGCGTGCCTGTTGCCGCGCTCGATGGGGATGGCCGTGTCGGGCAACCGGCTTGCGGTCGCGACGATGCACGAGCTGATGGTGTTCGCGAACGTGTCAACGCTCGCGCCGCGCTATCCGGCGCGCCCGGATCACTACGACGCGATGTTCGTGCCGCGCATGTCCTACTACACCGGCGATCTCGACCTGCACGACATGGCGTTCGACAAGCACGTCCTGCTCGCGGTGAACACGCGCTATTCGTGCATCAGCGTGATCGACGGCTATTTTAATTTCACGCCGATCTGGCAGCCGCCGTTCGTGACGGAGACCGCGCCGGACGATCGCTGCCACCTGAACGGCATGGCGTTTACCGACGGCAAGGTGCGATTCGTGACCGCGCTCGGCATGAGCAACGAGCCGTTCGGCTGGCGCAGCGGCATGGCAAGCAGCGGCATCGTGATGGAGGTGCCGTCCGGCCGGGTCGTCGCATCGGGGCTGTCGATGCCGCATTCGCCGCGCATGATCGGCGGGCGACTGCATGTGCTCGAAGGTGGCCGCGGCCACGTGCTGCAGATCGATCCGCAGTCCGGCGCGCGGCGTGTGCTCGCGAAGCTGCCGGGCTTCACGCATGGTCTTGCCGAGTACGGCGGCGTGTTGTTCGTCGGGCTGTCGAAGCTGCGCGACAAGCGCGGTCCGCAGGGGTTGCCGATCGAAAGCGAATCGGATGTGCTGGTCGCGGGGGTGGCCGCGCTCGACGCGAACACCGGCGACGTGCTCGGCATCCTTCAGTTCTTCAACGGCGTCGACGAGATCTTCGACGTGCAGGTGCTCCCGAACGTGCGGCGCGCCGAGATCCTGAGTCCGCACCAATGGGCCGAGACGCCGTCGATCGTGACGATGCAGGGCGGCTTCTGGCAGACGCGTCCGCGCGAGGACGACGAACCCGCGAATACGGGGGAACGGGCGTGATGAAGATCGAACGTTGCGGGTTTTCCGGCGTCGTTTCGTCCTTATCGGTAGACGGGGCTCACGCAGGGTGGGGGGCTGCGCCGCAGCGGGCCGGCGGGGTGCTGTGGCTCACGGGGCTGTCGGGTGCGGGCAAGACGACGCTGGCCGACGCGGTGGCTGCGCGACTGAGCGACCGATGCATGCATCCGGTGGTGCTCGATGGCGACCGGTTGCGGACGGGGTTGAATCGGGATCTCGGTTTTACGGTGCAGGATCGTTTCGAGAACGTACGTCGCATCGCCGAGGTCGCGGCATTGTTGAGCGAATCCGGCGCGCTCGCGATCGTCGCGGTCATTTCACCGCTCGCGGCGATGCGCGACGAAGCGAGAGCGATCGTGGGGCCGGCATTCCGTGAAGTGTATGTGAGCACGGCGCTGGCCTGCTGCGAGGCGCGGGATCCGAAGGGGCTGTATGCGAAGGCGCGGTGCGGTGCGCTGCCGGAATTCACGGGCGTTTCGGCACCGTACGAACCGCCGGTGGCAGCCGACCTCGAGATCGATACGGGTCGTGCTTCGCTTGCGACGTGCGTCGACACGCTGATGCAGTTCGCCGGTGCGCAGTTTGGTCGTGCGGTCGATGCGCGGGCGGCGCTGATGCGTCACGGCTAAGTTCGGATCGGTGGGCGGAAACGGCATTGCGCTGACTATGCTAAGGATGACGAATAAATCGTCATCAAAGTGAAACAGGCATTTGATAGCGGAGCGAACGGCTGGCGCGGTGCGCAAAGCTTCGGTCCGGAACAACAAAGGGGAATGGCGCATGCCGCCGAGAGTAGACCGCAAGTCACGCGAACGATGGCGGCTGAACTGCCGATGCCTGGCGGGTGTCGTGCTGGCCGGTGGGCTGGGTTTCGCGCCGGGGATTCATGCGCAGGAAACCGCGCCCGCCGCGAAGGCGGCGCCGGCCGCACCGCAGTCGTTCGACGTGAATGCCTTCGTGGTGCGCGGCAACACGACGTTGCCGACGCTCGAGATCGAGAAAGCCGTGTACCCGTTCGAAGGGCCGGGCCGCACGCTCGCCGACGTGAACGCGGCACGTGACGCATTGCAGAAGGCGTACCAGGATCGCGGCTACCAGTCGGTCGTCGTCGAGCTGCCGCAGCAGCAGGTGAAGAACGGCGTGATCCTGCTGCAGGTGACGGAAGCGAAGGTCGGGCGCTTGCGCGTCGACGGCGCGAAATACAACTCGCCGCAGAACATCCGCGATGCGGTGCCCGCGCTGGCCGAGGGCCAGGTGCCCGATTTCAACCAGGCGCAGCAGCAGCTCACCGACCTGAACCGCTCGGCGGACCGGCAGGTGATTCCGATCCTCAAGCCGGGTGCGTTGCCGCAGACGGTCGACGTCGACCTGAAGGTCGACGATCACAGCCCGCTGCACGGCTCGCTCGAACTGAACAACGACAACAGCCCCGGCACGTCGACGCTGCGCACGACCGCGAACCTCAGCTACTCGAATCTGTGGCAGCTCGGCCACGTGATTTCCGGCACCTACGTGCTCGCGCCGCAGCATCCGAACGATGCGCGTGTCTACGCGTTCTCGTATCTCGCGCCGATCAGGGATTCGCGCTGGAGTTTCCTCGCGACGGTCGTGCATTCGGACAGCAACGTCGCATCGGTCGCGAACACCAACGTGCTCGGCAAGGGCACCACGTACGGCTTCACCGCGATCTATGCGCTGCCGGCAACGGAAACCTATGCGCATTCGGTCAGCGTCGAGATCGACCGCAAGCACTTCGACGAAAACGTGTCGATACCGGGCCAGCCGGGCTCGACCGCACCGCTCACGTATGTGCCGGTGACGCTGTCGTACAACGGCCAGTTGAGCCTGAAGAACTCGCAGACGTCGTTCTCCGCATCGGTGACGACGAACATCCGCGGCCTCGGCAGCGACTGGGGCTCATGGGACAACAAGCGCTACAACGCGACGCCCGATTTCGTGTACGGCAAGTTCGACGTCAACCACACACAGCGCTTCGCGAACGACATGCAGGCCAACGCGCACGTGAACGCGCAGATCTCGAACTCGCCGCTCGTATCGAGCGAGCAGTTCGCCGCGGGCGGGATGAACAGCGTGCGCGGCTACATGCAGGCCGAGGACACGGCCGACAGCGGCGTGATCGCGTCGGTCGAGCTGCGCAGCCCGTCGCTCGCAAAGTGGCTCGGCGGCGCGGTCGGCAGCCGCGTGAACGAATGGCGCTTCCACGCGTTCTTCGATGCGGCGCACCTGTGGCTCTTGAGCCCGCTGCCGGAGCAGACGTCGCGCTTCAACCTGATGAGCGTCGGCGTCGGCACGCGGGTGCAGATCATGAAGTACGCAAGCGCGGATTTCGAGGCCGGATGGCCGTTGAAGGCGGGCGTCTACACGCGGCAGTACAGCCCGCGGTTCGATTTCTACGTAAGGCTGGGGTTCTGACGGATTTTTTTTGATCGTGCCTGGGCGATGCGACGAGCGCGGTGCCCGCACATTCGGGGAGTGGATCGTGAAGCGAGTCTTGTTTTTCCTGTTGGCGGTGATGCTCGGCGTGCTGCCCGGCATCGCGAACGCGTGGTGGCAGAACGACTGGTCGTACCGGAAGGCGATCACGATCGACGCGAGCGCGAAAGGCGCGAACCTCGCGGAATCGGCCGGCCGTGTGCCGCTGCTGATCCGCCTGCACTCGGGCAACTTCCAGTTCGACGGGCTGGCCGACAACGGCGCGGACATCCGCTTCGTCGCCGCCGACGACAAGACGCCGCTGAACTACCACGTCGAGCAATACGATCCGGTGCTCGGTGTCGCGCTGATCTGGGTCGACATTCCGAAGATGCCGGCCGGCGCAGCGGAGTCGATCTGGATGTACTACGGCAACAAAAAGGCGCCGGACGGCAGCAAGCCGGCCGAGACGTTCGATGCCGACTACACGCTCGTCTATCACTTCAACGGCGCGGCGGGTGCACCGCCGAAGGACCTGACCGCGTACGGCAACCATGCGCAGAACGCCTCGTTCAAGACGGTCGAGGACGGCATCGTCGGCAAGGGCGCGCGGTTCGACGGTAACGGGTCGCTGACGCTGCCGGCGAGTGCGTCGCTGAACCTGCCGGCCGGCGGCAGCTTCACGTTCAGTGCGTGGGTGAAGCCGTCTGCGCTCGCGCCGAACACGCTGCTGTACAGCCGTCGCGATGGCGCGAACGCGCTGCTGATCGGCCTCGACAACGGCGTGCCGTTCGCGGAAGTCGCTGGCGGCACGGCGCCGGTGCGCACGCCGGCCGCATCGCCGGTCGCCGCGAACCAGTGGACCTATCTCGCGGTCACGGCCGACGGCAAGAACCTCACCGTCTACGTGAACGGCAAGCAGGCTGCTCAGGTCGCGGCGACGCTGCCCGCGCTGAACGCCGCAGCGACGATCGGTGCGGACGCAACGGGTGCGCCGGCCGGGTTCGCCGCGTATTCGGGTGCGCTCGACGAACTGCGCCTGTCGAAGATCGCGCGCTCGCCGGCCGTGTTTGCGGTCGACGCGCTCGCGCAGGGTTCGGAATCGAAGCTCGTCGCGTACGGCGCCGACGAGAAGCAGTCGGGTTTCGGCTTCGGCTACTTCGGCGTGATCGTGCAGTCGGTGACCGTCGACGCGTGGGTCGTGATCACGATCCTGCTCGGCATGGCGCTCGTGTCGTGGATCGTGATGTGGACGAAGGCACGCTACGTCGGCACCGTCGACAAGGCGAACCAGTATTTCGTGCAGCGTTTCCGCGAAGTGGCCGGGCGTCACCTGGTCGGTCTCGCGCATGTCGACGAAGCGAGCGCCGACGGCCGCCGCCTGTATCAGTCGTCGCTGTACCGGCTGTACAAGGCCGGCGTGCATGAAATCCACAGCCGCGTGGACAACAACGGCCGCACGGTGATCACGTCGGAATCGATCGAGGCGATCCGCGCGTCGATGGACGCGACGCTGGTGCGCGAAAACCAGAAGCTGTCGAAGTCGATGGTGCTGCTGACGATCGCGATCTCGGGCGGCCCGTTCCTCGGGCTGCTCGGCACGGTGGTCGGCGTGATGATCACGTTCGCGGCGATCGCCGCGGCCGGCGACGTGAACGTGAACGCGATCGCGCCGGGTATCGCGGCCGCGCTGCTCGCCACCGTCACGGGCCTGTTCGTCGCGATCCCCGCGCTGTTTGGCTACAACTACCTGCTGATCCGCAACAAGAACGTGACCGCGAACATGCAGGTGTTCGTCGACGAATTCGTCACGCGCCTCGCCGAAGCCCACCGCGCGCCCGATCACGCGGTGCTGGCCGACTGACGCACGCAGGAGACCACCATGCAGGTTCAGGACGACGACAAGCCGTACGACGACATCAACATCACGCCGATGCTCGACCTCGCGTACGTGCTGCTGATCATCTTCATCATCATGACGACCGCGTCGGTGCAGGGCATCAAGGTCGATCTGCCGAAGGCGAGCTCGTCCGCGAGCCTCGCGAAGCCGAAGACGAAGGCGATCACGGTCGCCGATTCGGGGCAGGTGTTCCTCGACGCTTACCCGGTGACGATGGACGAGCTCGAGAGCCGGTTGCGCACCGAGAAAGCGACCAGTTCGGAATTTCCGATCGTGCTGAAGGGCGACGCGGGCGTGCAGTACCAGAAGGTGATGGACGTGCTCGACCTGCTGCGTCGCCTCGACCTGTCGCAGGTCGGCCTGGTGACCGGCAAGGCGAAGCAGGGCGGCTGACGCGATGGAAATGACCTACAACGGCGGCCCGCCGGACAAGGGCCCCGGCCGCTACGTGAAGCCCGTCGCGATCGCGCTGGTGCTCGTGGGCGTGGCCGCGCTGATCTGGCGTTTCGCCGGCGACACCGCGGGCGTGAAGCGCGTGAGCGCGCCGCAGGTGACGACGGTGATTCCGTTGCCGCCGCCCCCGCCGCCGCCGAAACAGAAGCCGCCGCCCGAGAAGGTGAAGGAAGAGGTCAAGACGCCGATCGACCGGCCGACGATCGCGCCGAAGCCGTCCGAGGCGCCGAAGCCGTCGGACAACCAGCCGAAGCAGATGACGATGAATGCCGATGCGCAGGCGGGCACCGACAATTTCGGCATTGGCGCGGGCGACGGTTCCGGCATGTTGGGCAGCGGCGGGGGCGGCAAGTTCGGCAACGCGAGCTATGCGCAATACATGGTGTACGTGCTGCAGCGCGCGATCGAGCAGGACAAGGGCGTGCAGGAGGCCGGCGGCGCGCGGTTCGCGGGCAACCTGAACCTGTGGATGGATGCGTCGGGACGGATCACGAAGGTGACGATCGCGCAGTCCACCGGCGACGCGAAGATCGATGCGGCCGTCGTCGCGGCGGTCGAAGCGCTCGGCAGGGTCGACGAGGTGCCGCCGCCGGCGACTTCGTATCCGGTGCTCGTCAAGCTTCAGGGGCGCAAGCCGGCATGACGATGCGTGCGCGTTACGACGAAAGAATCATGGGGTGGCGCCGTCGCACGGATGCTGCCGGAAAAGAAACGAATATTGTTCGGAGTACTTCGTTGACTGGCAAGATGAACGGACGGGGTGGGGTGCCCCGCAACGGCGCGCTGCCCGCGCGCCTGTCGCGCGTCGGCGCGGCGGTGCGGACGCTCGGG
>NZ_JAAGPG010000292.1:0-10532 GCF_017104665.1 Burkholderia sp. Se-20378
CGGGCAGCGCGAGCTCGACGCCGCGCAGGTCGAGCATGCCGGGCAGCGGCTGCTCGCGCTTCACGCTCGGCAGCGCGCGGCTCGCATCCGGCCGTGCGGCCACGGGCGGCGCATTGCCGGTCGAGTTGTTCTGCGCGTCGGCCGGCAGCGATTCGACGTAGCGCAGCTCGTCGTCGGTGTCGTTGTAGCGGAGCACGGCGGGCGGCGCGCCGTCGACGACCACGTACGGGCGCGGGATCACGGAGCTGTAGCGCAGCAGCCAGTATTCGGCGACGACCGGCCGCTCGGCGTCGTCGCACTTGTTCAGGAACGTGAGCCGGAACGCGAGCGCCGGATCGCGGAAAATCTGGCAGTTCTCGGCCCAGTTGATCACCGTGCGCGGCGACATCAGCGTCGACAGGTCGCCGGTCGCGAAGCCGTTGCGCGTCAGCTCCGCGAGGCTCACCATCGATTCGAGCAGCGGGCGGCCCGCTTCGTCCGCGAGTTCCGGCACGCGCGCACGCACGATGCCGATCTCCTCGTCGCGCGGCAGGTAGTCGAGCGTCGCGACCACGTTCCAGCGGTCCATCTGCGCGTGGTTGAGCATCTGCGTGCCGTGGTAGAGCCCGTTCAGGTTGCCGAGCCCGACCGTGTTCGCGGTCGCGAACAGCCGGAACGACGGATGCGGATGGATCACGCGGTTCTGGTCGAGCAGCGTGAACTTGCCATCGCGCTCGAGAATCCGCTGGATCACGAACATCACGTCGGGCCGACCCGCATCGTATTCGTCGAAGATCAGCGCGACCGGCCGCTGCAGCGCCCACGGCACGATCCCTTCCTGGAATTCGGTCACCTGCACGTCGTCGCGCACGACGATCGCATCCTTGCCGACGAGATCGAGCCGGCTGATGTGGCCATCGAGGTTCACCCGCACGCACGGCCAGTTCAGCCGGGCCGCGACCTGCTCGATATGCGTCGACTTGCCGGTGCCGTGCATCCCCTGCACGAGCACGCGACGGTTACGCGCGAAGCCGGCGAGGATCGCGAGCGTGACGTCCGGGTTGAAACGGTATGCATCGTCGATATCGGGCACGTGATCGTCGCGCGTGCCGAACGCGGGCACCATCAGGTCCGAATCGAACCCGAACCGTTCGCGAACCGACACCATGCAGTCCGGCTTGTTCGTCACCCCATCCATTGCGTTGCGCTCCTGTCGTTGCTTATCGCGCAGGCATCGATCGTCGCGCCCGCGCCAGTCGTGTTTACGGAACGATTCGTTCCATTGCCGAAAATGCGTACCGGTTCGCCGCGCCCGCCGCCCCGCGCGGCCGGCCTGCCGGGCCGTTCGGTACAATGGCCGCAATCCAGTTTCCGGAACGCCTGCCATGCTGCCCGCGGATACGCCCACGCTGCGCGCCTTCGCGCTGCTCGAACATCTCGTCCAGGCCGGCGATGCCGTGTCGCTCGCCGATCTCGTGCGCGAAGTCGATATCCCGAAGGCGTCGCTGCACCGGATGCTCGCGTCGCTCGAAGCCGGCGGCCTCGTGATCCGCGAACCGGGCCGCAAGAACGCGTATGCGATCGGCCCGCGCCTCGCACGGCTCGGCACCGGCGTGATGCTGCATGCGGGCGCGCGCCGGCTGCGCCACGCGATCCTCGAACGGCTCGTCGCCGATCTCGGCGAAACCTGCAACCTGACCGCACTGCACGACACGGAAGTCGTCTATCTCGACCGCGTCGAGGCCGACTGGCCGCTGCGGCTCGACCTGAAACCCGGCTCGCGCGTGCCCGCGCACTGCAGCGCCAGCGGCAAGCTGCTGCTCGCGCTGCTGCCGCGCGACGAACGGGCCGCGCTGGTGCGCGCGCTGGCGCTGCCGCGCTATACGCCGAACACGATCTCGGACGCCGAACTGCTCGAAGCCGAACTCGACCGCACCGCGCACAAGGGCGTCGCGATCGACAACGAGGAATTCGTCGCGGGCATCGTGTGCATCGCGGCACCGATCGTCGGTGACGACGGCGCGTGCATCGCCGCGGTCGCCGTGCATGCGCCCGTGTCGCGCGCCCCGCTGTCGCGGCTGCTCGACCACGTCCCGCGTTTGCAGGAAGCGGCTCGCGCGCTCGCGGAAACGTTCTAGTTCCCGCACGGCGTGGCAGCGCACATGCAACGTCATGACGCGCGCTGGTAGTAGATGTTCTGCGGATGCCGCGCATCCGCGAAGAAGAACCAGCGTTCCGCGACCAGCCCCGCATACTGGATCACGAACGCCGCGCCGAGCGCGACGGCCGCCGCAACCGACGTCGGCGAGAGCGCAAGCGCGCCCGCGCCGGTCAGCACGAACGGCACCGCGAATGCGCCGATCAGGAAGCCGGCCTTCACCGCACGCAGCGTGCCGTTGCCCTGTCCGTGAAAGAACTCCCGCGTATTGAACGCGCTGGCCGTGAAGCCGCGCGACTTCTGTTCGACCTTCTCGCTGCGGATCCCGGTCGCGCTCTGCACGGTCGACTTCGGCCGCAGCCGTGCATTGCGCGCGAGCGACGCGAGCCGCGCCACGCCGCCCGCGAGCGTCAGCACGCAGGCGGCCACCGCGAGCCGGCCGACCAGTGCCGGCGCGAGCCACGCGGCGCAGGCCGTCGCCAGCGTGCAGCCCGACGCACAGCCGAGCAGCACGAAATTCACGAGCGTCAGCGGGCTCGCCCATTCCTGCAGGAAGCGCAGGCACGCGTAGATCATCGCGGTGCATACGAACAGCGCGACGCTCGCGAGTGCGCCCACCGCGCCGATCAGCAACGTGCCGGGCCAGCCGAACAGGTGTGCCGCGCCATACGCGAACGCACACGCGAGAAACACCGGCAGCGCGATGCATTCGCGCGACAGCCACGACGTGCGCCACATCGCGATTGCGCGCCATGCGCGTTCGGGATGGCCGAGATGGAAGAACGACGCCAGCAGGCCAAGTGCGCCGAGTAAGACCGACAGCGCGGCGCCCGTTACGTAGAACGCAGCGGCCACGTCGACGCCGGCCAGCCGTGCCAGCGCCTCGACGATCACGAGCGTCAGCAACAGGCCCTGTGCGGCGCCGCACAGCGTGGTGAGAAAGACGACCGAAAAGGCTGGGCGCATGGGGACTCCGGTTTTTCGTATGAATGAAGGGCTTGGCGCTCAGCGCTGCGTCGCAAGCGACACGAGGTTGAGGTCGCCGCGCGCCGCGCGGGCTTCGAACGACTCGTCTTCATCGATGCCGCCCGACGCGCTGCCGCACCCGCCGCTGCTCCCGCAACCGCACGACGCTTCGGTCTTCACGCGCGGCAGGTAATGATTCGACGGCCGCGTGTCCCATTCCGGCATCAGCTGATAGCCGCCGCGTTCGCGGATCGCGCGCGACACCTCCGACTCCGGATCGTGCACGTCGCCGAACAGCCGCGCCGACGTCGGGCACGCAAGCACGCAGGCCGGTTTCCGGTCGCGTTCGGGCAGCGCCTGGTTGTCGATGCGGTCCGCGCACAGCGTGCACTTCGTCATCTCCTTGCGGCCTTCATCGAGCTCACGCGCGCCGTACGGGCACGCCCACGCGCAGTACTTGCAGCCGATGCACTTGTCGTAGTCGACCAGCACGATCCCGTCCGACTTGCGCTTGTAGCTCGCGCCGGTCGGACAGACGGGCACGCACGGCGGATCCTCGCAGTGCAGGCACGACTTCGGGAAGTGGATCGTGTCGGTCATCGGGAACACGCCCGCTTCGTAGGTCTGCACGCGGTTGAAGAACGTGCCGGACGGATCGTCGTCGTACGGACGCATATCCGCGAGACTGCCGGCCTCGCCCGACGTGTTCCATTCCTTGCAACTCGTCACGCAGGCATGGCAGCCGACGCACACGTTCAGGTCGATGACGAGGGCCATCTGGGTCATGGTGGTGCTCCTTCGATCAGCGATCTTCAGATTTCGGGCCGGCCGACGTCGCGCGCCGCAGCCGCGCGGCGAATGCGCCGGTTCCCGCGAAATACGCCTGTACGCGCTGGAGCACGCGCGGCGTGCCGGGCAGCGAAGGCATCGGCGCGAACTGCGGCAAGGTCGTCGCCGCATCGGCTTCGGCCGGATAGATCCGCACCTGCACGTCGTACCAGCCGGCCTGCCCCGTGACCGGATCGGAGTTCGACATCCGCGCACCGCCGCGTGCCGCATCCGGCAGCTCGTCGGTGATCACGTGGTTCAACAGGAAGCCGCGCTGCGACTCGCCCGCCTGCGGCCCGAGGTTCCACGCGCCGGCCGCCTTGCCGATCGCGTTCCAGGTCCACACGGTGCCGGGTTCGACCGCCTCGCTGTAGCGCGCGCGGCAGCGCACCTTGCCCCAGGGCGATTCGACATAGATCCACGCGCCGTCTTCGATCTGCTGCGCGGCGGCCGTCACCGGGTTCACGAACAGGTGGTTCTCGCCGTGGATCTGCCGCAGCCACGCGTTCTGCGAATCCCACGAGTGGTACATCGCCATCGGCCGCTGCGTGATCGCCGCGAGCGGATAGCGGTTCGCATCGGTCAGCCCGCTTTCGAGCGAACGATGCCAGAACGGCAGCGGATCGAAATAGCGCGCGATGCGCTCGCGCAGATGGTCGGGCGGCTGGCGGCCGGTCGTGCGGCCCTGCGCGGCGAGCCGGAATTTCTGCATCACGTCCGAGTAGAGCTGGATCACGATCGGCACGCCGAACTTGCGCATCCCGTTGTCGACCGCCCACTGCATGTACGGGCCGTTGCAGTTGCGCATGTACTGCAGCGGCTCCGGCAGCCGGTGGTGGTACACGCAGTTGTTCTCGGCGTAGCGCTTCCACTGGTCGGGGTTCGGCTCGCCGACGACGGCCTTGTCGCCGTCCTTGCCGCGCCAGCCGATCAGGAAGCCGGTGCCCGAATCGGGTGCGGTCTGGAAGTTGATGACGAAATCCGGATAGTCGCGATACTTGCGCTGGCCGTCCGCGGTCGTGAAGGCCGGAAACTTCAGCCGGCTCGCGAGCTCGATCAGCACTTCCTGGAACGGCTTGCATTCGCCGGTCGGCGGCACGACGGGCACGCGCACCGAGTCGACCGGCCCGTCGAATTCGGAGATCGGCCGGTCGAGCACCGACATCACGTCGTGCCGTTCCAGGTAGGTCGTGTCGGGCAGGATCAGGTCGGCGAACGCCGTCATCTCCGATGCAAACGCATCGCACACGACGAGGAACGGGATCCGGTATTCGCCGTCGTCGCGCTTGTCGACCAGCATCTTGCGCACTTCCGTCGTGTTCATCGACGAATTCCACGCCATGTTGGCCATGAAGATCAGCAGCGTGTCGATCGGATAGGGATCGCCGCGCCACGCATTGGTGATCACCGAATGCATGAGCCCGTGCACCGCGAGCGGGTATTCCCACGAAAACGCCTTGTCGAGCCGCGCGGGCGTGCCGTCCGGATGGACGAACAGGTCCTCGGGGCCGGCGGGCCAGCCGAGCGGGCCAGTGGCGAGCGGCGTGTTCGGCTTGATCTGCGCCGGGTCATTCGGCGGTTTCGCCGACGGCGGCACCGCACGCGGATACGGCGCCTTGTGCCGGAAGCCGCCCGGCCGGTCGATCGTGCCGAGCAGCGACATCAGTACGGCGAGCGCGCGGATCGTCTGGAAGCCGTTCGAATGCGCGGCGAGCCCGCGCATCGCATGGAACGCGATCGGCACGCCCTTCACCGATTCATGTTCCTTGCCCCACGAGTCGGTCCAGCGCACCGGCAGCTCGATCGCGTGGTCGCGCGCCACCGTCTCCATCTCGCGCGCCAGGCGGCGGATCGTATCGGCCGCGATGCCGGTGATGTCGGCCGCCCATTCGGGCGTGCACTCGGCCACCTGTTCGCGCAGCAGCGTGAACGACGGCGCAACGGGCGTGCCGTCGTCGAGCGTATAGCGGCCGTCGAGCGCCGGTTCGGCGCCTTCCGTGTGATGCAGCACCGCGCGGTTCGTCTTCGTGTCCCACCACATCCGGTTCTGCGGATACAGTGCATTGACCTCCGGCGCGCCGGCGTCGCGCACGAACAGCCCGAACGTGTCGGCGCCGTCGCGCTGGTCGACCAGCTCGGCCGCGTTCGTGAAG
The DNA here is from genome assembly GCF_017104665.1 of Burkholderia sp. Se-20378. Lineage (NCBI taxonomy): Bacteria > Pseudomonadati > Pseudomonadota > Betaproteobacteria > Burkholderiales > Burkholderiaceae > Burkholderia > Burkholderia sp. Se-20378. The sequence goes on from NZ_JAAGPG010000292.1 coordinate 6,085, forward strand.
CGCGACACGAATTCGAGATCGAACGCGTTGCGCGCGATCAGCTCGTGCATCAACGCCATGAACAGCGCACCGTCGGTGCCGGGGCGAATCGGAATCCATTCGTCGGCGATCGCCGCGTAGCCGGTGCGCACCGGATTGATCGCGATGAAGCGGCCGCCCGCGCGCTTGAACTTGCCGAGCGCGATCTTCAGCGGATTCGAATGGTGGTCTTCCGCGGTGCCGATCATGAAGAACAGCTTCGCGTTGTCGAGATCGGGCCCGCCGAATTCCCAGAACGAGCCGCCGATCGTGTAGATCATCCCGGCCGCCATGTTCGCCGAGCAGAACCCGCCATGCGCCGCATAGTTCGGCGTACCGAACTGCTTCGCGAACAGGCCGGTGAGCGCCTGCATCTGGTCGCGGCCGGTGAACAGCGCGAAGCGCTTCGGGTCGGTGGCGCGCAGGTGCGCGAGGCGCTTTTCGAGCACGTCGAACGCGACCTCCCACGACACCGGCTCGAACTGCGCGTCGCCGCGCTCGGCGCCCGGCTTGCGCATCAGCGGCTGCGTGAGCCGCGCCGGCGAATACTGCTTCATGATTCCCGACGAACCTTTCGCGCAGATGACGCCCTGGTTCAGCGGGTGCTCCGGATTGCCGTCGATGTAGCGCACCTCGCCGTCGCGCAGGTGTACGCGGATGCCGCAGCGGCACGCGCACATGTAGCACGTCGTCGTCTTGATCTCGGCCTGCTCGTCGCGCTCGCGTGCCCGATGTTCCATCGTCTGTCCTCGTTCGCGGATGAGGGCGCGCCCGCCGGGGCGCACCCGTGAATCGGTTCATCCATGCTATGCCGGCACGCGACCGACATAAAGTCGCATCCTCTGATCGGTGCTATCGGTCGACCCGATAGTTGCCCCGGCTATCCATCGGATCGGGCCGGCAGCCGCATGCGCGAAGGCCCGGCGTGCGGGCCGGGCCTTCGGCGTCATGCGTTACCGCGCATTACCATGCATCACCGCGGCGGATAGGCGAGCAGTTCGCTGTCGTCGAGATGCTCGCGGCGGCTGCGGCGCGTCAGCCCGTAGGCGACAACCAGCACGCCCAGGCTGGCGACACCGAGCCACAGCGGCTTGCGCTGGTCCGGGATGAACGCCATCGCGACGAGGATGCCGACCATGCCGATGATCGCGACCCAGGTGAGGTACGGATACGCCCACATCTTCACGCGCAGCTTGCTGGCGGCCACCGGGTCGAGACGCTTGCGCAGGCGCAGTTGCGAGAACGCGATCAGCACGTACACGAACAGCGCGACGGTGCCGTACGAGTTGACGAGGAACGCGAACACGGTGTCGGGCGACACGTACGACATCACGACCGACACGTAGCCGAACACCGTGCCGAGCAGGATCGCGCGCACCGGCACGCCGCGCTTGTTGACCTTCGCGAGCGCGGCCGGCGCGTCACCGTGGCGGGTCAGCGCGAACAGCATCCGCGACGCCGCATAGAGGCCCGAGTTGAGCGCGGACAGCACCGCCGTCAGCACGATCGCGTTCATCACGTTGGCGGCAGCGGGCAGGCCCATCACTTCGAGCGCGCTCACGTACGGCGTGGCCATCTGATGCGAATTCCACGGCACCAGCGCGACAACGAGCGCGACCGAGCCGACGTAGAACACCAGCACGCGGGTAATCACCGAATTGGTGGCCTTCGCAACCGCTTTCGCCGGCTCCTTGGCCTCGGCCGCCGCGATCGTGACGATTTCAGCGCCGAAGTAGAAGCCGGTCGCCGCGACCGCCCCGCTCATCACCGGCCCGATGCCGAGCGGCATGAAGCCGCCGTGGCCGAGCAGCGTCGGCAGCACGGACGTCGTGTGCATCGACGCGGGCCACAGGCCGAGCACGTAGAGACCGCCGAGGAACAGGAACACCATGATCGCGCCGACCTTGATCGACGAGAACCAGAATTCGAACTCGCCGTAGCTGCCGACCGAAATCAGGTTCGTGAGCGTCAGCACGACCAGCAGCGCCAGGCTGATGATCCACGCTGGCGTATCGGGCAGCCAGAACTGGATCAGTTTGGCGCCGGCCACCGCTTCGAGCGCGACGACGATCACCCAGAAATACCAGTACATCCAGCCGGTCAGGAAGCCCGCCATCTTGCCGGGGCCGCGCCAGTTGCCGAACGCGAGCCGCGCGTATTCGTAGAACGAACCGACGGCCGGCATCGCGCAGGCCATCTCGCCGAGCATCCGCATCACGAGCACGACGAGCCCGCCCGTGATCAGGAACGACAGGATCGCCGCCGGCCCGGTCTGCTGAATCACCACACCGCTGCCGACGAACAGCCCGGCACCGATCACGCCGCCAAGCGCGATCATCGTCATGTGGCGCTGCTTGAGTCCACACTTCAGGTCACTCTGATTCGAGGGTTGCATGTCTTCTCCATATCCAGTTGTCCGGACGCCGCCCGCACGCCACCGTCGGGTGAACGCGGACGCCGCCGGCGACGGCGCGTACAGGGGCGCCTGCAGCCCCGGCCGCACGGATTTCTGTTGCTTTTATTGTGTTGGACAACCCGGCGCGCGTTGCGTCGCGCCGGGCGATATGCGCTACGTTCAGGGCTTTTCGTCGTTCCTGAAATACGACAGGTAGAGCATCCGTTGCCCGAGGCGCCGGAACGGCGCGAACGGGTGACCAGGCAGCGGCGACGTGAAGATCGGCAGCGTCTGGCGTGCGCCCTTCCCCGCGATCTGCTCGGCCAGCCGGCGGCCGGCCTGCTGCGAATACGACACGCCGTTGCCGCCGTAGCCGAGCGCGTAGTACACCGACTGCCGCGGGTCGGGCTGGCACACGCGCGGCATCATGTCGTGGCTGACGTCGACCCAGCCCCACCATGAATAGTCGATCTCGACGCCGCGCAGCGCGGGAAACTTGCGCCCCATCCCTTCCTTCAGCAAATCGAAGTGACGCGGGTTCGGCGCATCGTCACCGGTGATCGCGCTGCGGCTGCCGATCTGCAAACGGCGATCGGGCAGGAAACGGTAGTAGAAGCGCAGCGTGCGCGTATCGGTCAGCACCTGCGTCGTGCGGAAATTGCACGCATCGATCTCCGCGTCGGTGAGCGGGCGCGTGACCATCGAGTTCGACAGGATCGGCATCACCTTGCTGCGCAACGACGGATGCAGCGTCTGCGCGGTGTACGCACCGGTCGCGATGCCGACCGCGCGGGCCCGCACGACGCCGCCCGGCGTGCGCAGGTGGTGCACGCCGTCGATCGTCTCGAAGCCGAGCACGGGGCTGCTCGTATGCACCTTCGCGCCGGCTTCGCGCGCGAGGCGCAGGTAGCCGAACGCGAGCTTCAGCGCATGGATGCCGATGCCTTCCGGCTCATGCAGCGCGCCGGCCGCCTCGTGGTCGTTGATGAATTCGCGGCGGAAGGTTTCGGCGCTCAGCAGCTCGGACGGATAGCCGAACACGTCTTTCCACACCTTCGCCTCGGCCGCGAGCTTGGCCATGATGCGCGGACGGTGCGCGATCAGGAAATGGCCGCCCGGCTGCGGATCGCAGTCGATTTCCGACACGAGCGACTTGAAGTTGTCGAAGCCCTCGAGGATCTCTTCGTGCATCTTCAGCGCGACGTCCTTGCCCCAGCGCTCGATCCACTGCGAGCGCGACAGCCGGCCCGACGCGTTCTGCCCCTGCCCGCCGTTGCGGCTGCTGCAGCCCCAGCTCGTGCGGTTCGCCTCGAGCACGACGGCCTTGATGCCGTGGTCCCGCGCGAGGCACAGCGCGGTGGCGAGGCCCGTGTAGCCGGCGCCGATGATCGCGACGTCGACATCGAGATCGCGCGTGACGGGGCCGTCGTCGGGCGGCGGGGTGCCGGCCGTCGCGACCCAGTAGGTCGGCGCGTACTGCTTGCCGCACCCGGGCCCCGGCGACACGAGCGGATCGTAGGTCGGGTCGTAACGCGTATCGTTGGCCCGGCCGCCGGCGAAGCCGCTCGCGGACCGTTCGATGGAAGGGGTCGACATGCTCAGACCTCCGACGCGGGCTTGCCTGCCGCGCCGCAACGGGCGCACGAGGCGATTCGACTGACTGATGCGAGGCGCGCGCTCGCCGCACGGGCGAATGCTGCCGACTGCCTGTTGGTCATGCCTGTCTCCTGATCGTTCTCTTCGGGTCGATCGTGTGCAGATGCTTCAATGCGGCGATCTGTCGAGGAAAGTGTAGGCAGGCCGATTTTTCGCAGGTAGGGCCAGTGGACCGGATTCGCTTGGACCAGCGCGCGGGCGGCCGAATGGCGGGCAACCGGTGGCGGGTGACGATCGGCAGTGGTCGCGGTGCGGGCCTGACACCACCGGGATGCCGAACGACCGGCAGCAGCGGACGGACGGCTGACAACGACGATCGGCGGTGTGGGCGTTGGCGTGGACGTTGGCGTGGACGTTGACGTTGACGTTGACGTTGACG
>NZ_JAAGPG010000293.1:0-233 GCF_017104665.1 Burkholderia sp. Se-20378
AGTAGTTATGAAAGGAGAATTATGTGTAGTGGTGAATGTAGTAACTAGTGAATATGTGGAGAGATAGGAATATGAGGGTGAGACGTATACATTGAGCTAGATGGAGATGAGAAAGGAAATTACAAGGAAGGAGTTGATAAAGATAAGAGGAAATGTGTTGTGCGTGATGGGGGGTAGTCGGAGTTTTGGTATAAAGTTACCTAGACGTAGGGTAAATCGGTTTTTTTTTTTTT
>NZ_JAAGPG010000294.1:0-10126 GCF_017104665.1 Burkholderia sp. Se-20378
TGGCGTTCGCGCGCGGCATCGGCCTGTTCCTGCGACCACGCGTCCCAGCCGGTGCGTTCGCCGGTCACCGGCAGCATCGCGATGCAGTCGACCGGGCAGGGCGGCACGCACAGGTCGCAGCCGGTGCACAGCGATTCGATGATCGTGTGCATCTGCTTCGGCGCGCCGACGATCGCGTCGACCGGGCACGCCTGCATGCACAGCGTGCAGCCGATGCACAGGCTTTCGTCGATGAAGGCGACCGCGCGCGGATGCTCGCTGCCGTTGACGGGGTTCAGCGGAATCACCGGTTTGCCGAGCAGGCTCGACAGGCGCGCGATGCCTTCGGCGCCGCCGGGCGGGCACTGGTTGTAGTTCGCGTCGCCGGCGGCGATCGCCTCGGCGTACGGGCGGCAGCCGTTATAGCCGCACTTCGTGCATTGCGTCTGGGGAAGCAGATCTTCGATGCGATCTGCGAGTGTTTTGGAATCGGTCACGGTGACAACGGGCGCAGCGGCGCCGAATGGCTCTCGGCCGCGTCGGACGCGGTCGGAAAGGTTTGCCAAAGCTCGATTATCGCCGATTTCCCGCATTGCGCTGGACGCCGTCTGTGCGCATAATCGAACCGCTTTTTTGCAGGGGCTCAGCAGGAGGGCGGCCGCCCGCGGCGCGCCCGTTCCAGGGCGGCCGGCGCCAAGGCGGTGGGGGTGCCGGTCCGGATCAAGCGGCTCACATAGCAAAACGCCACCATGAATCAGCCAAAAATCAAAAGAGATCCTGAAGGTACGCGCCGCCGCATCCTGATGGCGGCAGCCGAAGAGTTCGCGAGTGGAGGGCTGTTCGGCGCACGCGTCGACCAGATCGCGCGCCGGGCCGAAACCAACGAGCGCATGCTCTATTACTACTTCGGCAGCAAGGAGCAGTTGTTCACGGCCGTGCTCGAACACGCGTTCTCCGCGTTGACCGAGGCCGAGCGCGAGCTCGATCTCGACGGCGTCGCGCCGGTCGAAGCCGTCACGCGGCTCGCGCATTTCGTTTGGGACTACTACCGCGACCATCCGGAACTGCTCAGGCTCATCAACAACGAGAACCTGCACGAAGCGCGCTACCTGCACAAGTCGACGCGGATCCGCGAGATGATGTCGCCGATCGTCGCGAAGCTCGGCAACGTGCTGACGCGCGGCCAGAAGGCCGGGCTGTTCCGCACCGACGTCGATCCGCTGCGCTTCTACGTGACGCTGTCGGGGCTCGGCTACTACATCGTGTCGAACCGCTTCACGCTCGCCGCGACGCTCGGCCGCGATTTCACCGACGCCGACGAGCGTGCCGAGATGGTCCGGATGAACACCGAAGTGCTGCTCGCGTATCTGCTGCGGCGCTGATGCGTTGATGCGCCGACCGCGCCGAAGCGGCCGCCCGATGTAAAAACGCCGCCGTGCGCAGGCAACGGCGGCGTTTTTGCGTCGGAACGCAGTGCGTCAGGCGGCCTTGCGCGTGCGCACGGCCTTTGCGCGCGGGCTGCCGGCGGCAGTGCGTTTCGCGGCCGGTGCGGCCTTGGCGGGGGCGGCGGCCTTCGCCGGCGCCTTCGCGCGCGTGCGCTTCGCCGCGGCGGCGCGCGACGTTTCGGCCGGTGCGTCGCCGGCCGGCACGGCTGCGAGCGTCGTGGCCGCCGGTGCTTCCGGGACATCCTTCGTCGCGCCGTGCTTCGGCTCCGGTGCATGCTCGCGTATGAAGTCGCGTAGTTGCGGATAGATGATGGTGCGCCAGCGGCGGCCCGAGAAAATCCCGTAGTGACCGCACTTCTCGGCGGTCAGGCTGCGACGCTGGTCCTGCGGGATGCCCGTGCACAGCTCGTGCGCGACGTGCGTCTGGCCGCTGCCGGAGATATCGTCGAGTTCGCCCTCGATCGTCATCAGCGCGGTGTGCTGGATGTCCTGCGGACGTACGCGCTCGCCTTCGACATCCCACGTGCCTTCGGCCAGGCGGAATTCCTGGAACACGACGCGGATCGTCTCGAGGTAATACTCGGCGGCCATGTCGAGCACCGCGTTGTACTCGTCGTAGAAGCGGCGGTGCGCTTCGGCGTCGTCCTCGTCGCCGCGCAGCAGGCTCTGGTAGAAATCCCAGTGCGATTGCGCGTGGCGTTCCGGGTTCATCGCGACGAAGCCCGTGTGCTGCAGGAAGCCCGGATACACCTGGCGGCCTTCACCCGGGTAGTTCGCCGGCACCGTGTGGATCACGTTGTTCTCGAACCACGCGGTCGAGTGCTGCGTGGCAAGCGAATTCACCGACGTCGGGCTGCGGCGCGCATCGATCGGGCCGCCCATCATCGTCATCGTGAGCGGCGTGTCCTCGCCACGGCTCGCCATCAGCGAGATCGCCGCGAGCACCGGCACCGTCGGCTGGCACACCGAGATCACGTGCAGGTTGCGCGCGCCGATGTGGCGGATGAACTCCTGGATGTACGCGATGTAGTCGTGCAGGTGGAACGCACCGGTCTCGATCGGCACCATCCGCGCGTCGATCCAGTCGGTGATGTAGACCTTGTGATCCTGCAGCAGCGTGCGCACGGTGTCGCGCAGCAGCGTCGAGTGGTGGCCCGACAGCGGCGCGCAGACCAGCACGACCGGCTCGTCCTTCAGTTGCGTGACGGCGTCGGCGTCGTCCGAATAGCGCTTGAAACGCAGCAGCCGGCAGAACGGCTTCTCGACGATCGTCTGCTCGACGATCGGGATGTTGTGGCCGTCCTTGACGATCTGATGAATGTTGAACTCGGGCTTCTCGTAATCCTTGCCGAGCCGGTACATCAGTTCGTACGCGGCGGCCATCCGCGTCGCGCCCGGCATCAGCGAGAACGGGCTGGACGGATTGGCGAACGATTTGGACGCGGCCTGGGCCCAGGCCGTCAGCGGGCTCAGCATGGCGCGCTGGAATTCGTGCAGTTGGTAAAGCATGCAGACTACTCCCGCGTGGGGGACGGTGCGCAAGGGCGGCGTGGGGCGTCGCGGCGTGCCGTGTGGGTCAGCGACCGGCCATGTTGCACTGCAGCCGGACAATCGCGACGATCATATCGGACAACGATGGGTGGTGCAATGCAACATTTCCCCGATTTTTCATCAAAGTTTTGCGATTTGACGTTCTCTGACCAAGCCGCTCGCGCCCCCGTTCAGCGTCCCGTCGCCACGGCCGGTGCGGGCTGGCCGGCTGCGCGCGCCATCGCGTCCTCGTGGTGCATCAGGTTCATCGCGGTATGCACGAGCGCCACGTGCGAGAACGCTTGCGGGAAGTTGCCGACGAGCCGCCCGGCCACCGGGTCGTACTCCTCCGCGAGCAGCCCGAGGTCGTTCGACAGCGCGAGCAGCCGGCTGAACAGCCGGTGCGCGTCGTCGATCCGGCCCAGCAGCGCATAGTTGTCGACCAGCCAGAAGCTGCAGGCGAGAAACGTGCCTTCGCCGGGCGGCAGGCCGTCGTCGTAGTCGGTCGTGCGGTAGCGCATCACGAGCCCGTCGTGCAGCAATTCCCGCTCGATCGCCTCGACCGTGCCGACGATGCGCGGATCCTCCGGCGGCAGGAAGCCGAGCAGCGGCATCAGCAGCACGCTGGCGTCGAGTTCGTCGCTGCCGTAGCTCTGTGCAAACGCCTGTTTGCTTTCGTGCCACGCGTTGGTGCATACGTCGGCGTGGATCTGGTCGCGCAGCGCGCGCCAGCGGTCGAGCGAGCCCGGCAGCCGGAACATCTCCGCCGACTTGATCGCGCGGTCGAACGCGACCCACGCCATCACCTTCGAGAACGTGAAGTGGCGGCGGCCGCCGCGCGTTTCCCAGATGCCTTCGTCGGGTTCCTGCCAGATCTTATCGAGATGGTCGAGCAGCGCGCACTGCACGGACCAGACCGTGTCGTCGGCCTGCAGGCCGCCCACCCGTGCGAGGTGCAGCGCGGCCATCACCTCGCCGAACACGTCGAGCTGGAGCTGGTTCGCGGCGCCGTTGCCGACGCGCACCGGCTTCGAGTCCTGGTAGCCGGGCAGCCAGTCGAGCTCCATTTCCGGCAGCCGGCGCTCGCCGGCGATCCCGTACATGATCTGGATCTGTTCGGGCGAGCCGGCCATCACGCGGCCCAGCCACGTGCGCCACGCGCGCGCCTCGTCGTAATAGCCGCCGCGCATCAGCGCGAGCAGCGTGATCGTCGCGTCGCGCAGCCAGCAATAGCGGTAGTCCCAGTTGCGGTTGCCGCCGATCTTCTCGGGCAGCGACGTGGTCGGCGCCGCGACGATGCCGCCGGTCGGCTCGTACGCGAGCGCCTTCAGCGTGATCAGCGAACGGCGCACGGCGGCCGCGTAGCGGCCCTGCACCTGGCAGCGGCCCGACCATTCGAGCCAGTAGTTCTCGGTGCGCGCGAGCATCGACAGCGGATCGCGCGCGGGCGGCAGCCGCAGGTGCGATGCCGCGTAGCTCAGCGAGAACGGCACGCGCTCGTCGGCGCTCACCGTGAATTCCGCGAGCGTATGAAGGTTTTCGCCGGTGAGCGGCACCGGTGTGCGCAGCACGACGGTGTCCGGCCCCGCGATCGCCTTCATGCCGTCCTCGCGGGTCAGCTGCGTGACCCACGGGATCGAGAAGCCGTAGTCGAAGCGCAACACCAGTTCCATGCGCATCTTCATCGTGCCGTGACGGCCGACGACGATCCGCACCAGCTCGGACCAGCCGTTGCCGGGCGGCATGAAGTCGACCACGGTGACGGCGCCGTCGGCGCTTTCGTAGTCGGTTTCGAGAATCAGCGTGTCGCCGCGATAGCGGCGCGTCGTGTGCGTGATCGCGGCGTCGGCGGCCGGTGCGAGCAGCCAGCGGCCGTGCTCGGGGGTGCCGAGAAGCGCCGCGAAGCAGGCGCCCGAATCGAAGCGGGGCCAGCACAGCCAGTCGACGGAGCCGTCTTTAGCGATCAGCGCGGCGGTGTGGCCGTCGCCGACGAGGGCGTAGTCTTCGATCAGGGCAGGCATGGGCAGGCGATCCTTGGGTATTCGAGTTCACAATGCGGACGGCGACGGCCAAGGCTTCACGCGCTGGCGCCGCGCCCCGTATACTCGGCCGGGCGGCGGAGCGCATGAACGGCCGGCGTTTCGTCCTATCTCAACACTTGAAGCGACTCGATGCAAGGAGGATTCAATGCCCAACCGTTTACGCGAGCGTGACGCACGCGCTTCGACACGAGGGTTCCCGCTTAGGCTCGCTCACTGGATGAAAGGTTTCGCGATCGTGCTCTCTCTTTCCGCGACCCACGCATTTGCGCAGCAATCGCCCGCCCCGGCCGACGGCGTCTACAACCTGCTCGTCGGCACCTATACGGGTGGCGGCAGCGACGGCATCTATGTTTACCGCTTCGATACGAAAACCGGCAGCGTCGCGCCCGTGTCGTCGGCGAAGACCGTGAATCCGTCGTACCTGTTGCCGAGCCGCGACGGTCGCACCGTCTACGCGGTCAACGAACTGCCCGGCGACGACGGGCCGGCGACGCAGCGCGGCGGCGTCAGCGCATTCCGCTTCGACGCGAAGACGGGCGCGCTGAGCTTCATCGACCGCGTGTCGTCGGAAGGGAACGATCCTTGCTATCTCGCGCTGTCGCCGGACGGCAAGTACCTCGTGACCGCCAATTACTCGGTCGCGAAGGATCCGGGCGGCAGCTTCGCGGTGTTTCCGCTGCGCGACGACGGTGCGGTCGGCCAGGCCGCGCTGACCGTGCACCATGAAGGCACGGGGCCCGTGAAGGGCCGCCAGGATGGTGCGCACGTGCATTCGACGGTGTTTTCGCCCGACGGCCGTTACCTGTTCGTGCAGGATCTCGGCGCGGACAAGATCTACGGCTACCGCTACACGGTGGATGGCAGCCGCGGGCTCATCAGCCCGACCGAGACGCGCTACACGCCGGTGAAGGCGGGCTCGGGCCCGCGTCACATGGTGTTCAGCGCCGACGGCCGGTACGCATACGTGACGAGCGAACTCAACGCGTCGGTCGAGGTGTTCGGCTATCACGACGGCAAGCTGACGCCGGTCGAAACCGTGTCGATGACCGCGCCGGGCTTCAAGGGCAAGGTCGGTGGCGGCGCGATCCACCTGGCGCCGGACGGCCGCTTCCTGTACGTGAGCAACCGCGGCGACGCGAACGACCTGGTGATCTACGCGGTGAACCAGGCCGACGGCCGGTTGAAGCAGGTCGGCCGCCAGTCGAGCCTCGGCAAGACGCCGCGCGAGTTCCTGATCGATCCGACCGGCAAGTGGCTGATCGTCGGCAACCAGGACAGCGATACGTTCTACGTGTTCAGCCGCAATGTCGAAACGGGGCAGCTCGGCCCGAATCCGCAGAAGGTGGCGGTCGGCAAGCCGGTCGACTTCAAGCTGGTGCCGGTGCAGTAAAGGAAAAAGGGCGCTGCCGATGCAGCGCCCTTTTTTTTCGGGCGGCCGGTTTCCCGGTGCGCCCGTGTCGGTTGCCGGCGGCCGACCGGCCGCCGCGCTCAGTCGGCCGAGGCCGGCACGAGCACCTCGCGGCTGCCGTTGACGCCCATCGGCGACACGAGCCCGGCCGCCTCCATCTGCTCGACGAGGCGTGCGGCGCGGTTGTAGCCGATGCGCAACTGCCGCTGCACCGACGAGATCGACGCGCGCCGCGTGCGTACGACGAACGCGACGGCTTCGTCGTACAGCGGATCGGCCTCCGCGTCCGGCGCATCGCCGAACAGGTCCTGCGTCGCGCCGTCGGCGGCCGGGCCGTCGAGAATCCCTTCCTCGTACTGCGGCTCGCCGAACTGCTTCAGGTACTCGACGACCCGGTGCACTTCCTCGTCGGCGACGAACGCGCCGTGCACGCGCTGCGGATAACCGGTGCCTGGCGGCAGGAACAGCATGTCGCCCATCCCGAGCAGCGATTCGGCGCCCATCTGGTCGAGAATCGTGCGCGAGTCGATCTTCGACGACACCTGGAACGCGACGCGCGTCGGGATGTTCGCCTTGATCAGGCCCGTGATCACGTCGACCGACGGACGCTGCGTCGCGAGAATCAGGTGGATGCCGGCCGCGCGCGCCTTTTGCGCGAGGCGCGCGATCAGCTCTTCGATCTTCTTGCCGGCGACCATCATCAGGTCGGCCAGCTCGTCGATCACGACGACGATCAGCGGCAGCGTCGACAGCGGCTCCGGATCCTCCGGCGTCAGCGAGAACGGGTTGCCGATCTTCTTTTCCTTCGCCTCGGCATCGCGGATCTTCTGGTTGAAGCCCGCGAGGTTGCGCACGCCGACGGCCGACATCAGCCGGTAGCGTTTCTCCATCTCGCCGACGCACCAGTTCAGCGCGTTCGCCGCGAGCTTCATGTCGGTGACGACCGGCGCGAGCAGGTGCGGGATGCCTTCGTAGACCGACAGCTCCAGCATCTTCGGGTCGATCATGATCAGCCGCACGTCCTCGGGCGTCGCCTTGTACAGCAGCGACAGGATCATCGCGTTGATCGCGACCGACTTGCCCGAGCCCGTCGTGCCTGCGACGAGCATGTGCGGCGCCTTCGCGAGATCAGTGACGACCGGGTGGCCGGTGATGTCCTTGCCCATCGCGATCGTCAGCTGCGAGGCCGAGTGCTGATACTGGCGCGACTCGAGAATTTCCGACAGGCGGATCATCTGGCGCTTCGCGTTCGGCAGTTCGAGGCCCATGCAGGTCTTGCCGGGAATCGTCTCGACGACGCGGATCGACGTGAGGCCGAGGCCGCGCGACAGATCCTTCATCAGCCCGACGATCTGGCTGCCGCGCACGCCGAGCGCGGGTTCGATCTCGAAGCGCGTGATCACGGGGCCGGCCGACGCGCCGACCACCGTCACCGGCACCTTGAATTCCTGCAGCCGCTGTTCGATCACCTGCGCCGTCTGCGCGAGGTGTTCGTCGGTGATCGTTTCGATGTCGCCGGAGGGCGGCTCGAGCAGGTCGAGCGTCGGCAGTTCGACGCTGAACGACGCGGGTGCGTGGAATTCGAACGCGTTCGGGCGCGGTGGGCGTGCGGGGGGGGCGGGGGCTGGGGAGCCGGCTGCGGCTGGTGCGGCCGGTTCGGTTGCCGTGGTGGTGATTGCTTCGGCCGGCGGGGCAGTGGGGATCGCCGGTGCGGACAGGTTTGCGCCGGGGATCGTTGCTGCGGGTTGCTGAGCCGTGGCCGATGGGGCTGTCGGCGCTGCGGAGACATTCGACACGGACCAGCTTGCCGGCGATGAGGCCGAGGCAGGCGGAGTGGCGAACGTCGTGGCTTCGACTGCTGCAGGTGCGGAAGCGATCGACGGAGTGAGCGTCGCGGTGGCTACGCCGAAGGACGTCAGAGAGCCGGTCGGAACGACGGGCGAGCTGGCGATCGGTTGTGCTGGCGTTGCTGCCGCCGTGGCGATCGGTGCGATTGCTGCTGATGACGTTGCAGCCGTGTCGGAAGCGGCCGTTGGTACGGGCAGGCTTGTAGCCGGCTGCGGTGCGACTGCGCCGGAGATGCCGAATGTCGTGCCCGTCGACGAAGTTGCAGGGTTGGCTTGAAGCGTCGGGGCGGGCGCGGAACTCGGTGCGGTGATCGAGCCTGACGCGACATTCGCGGCCATCGTGGTAGCGCTCGCCGGCGCGGTCGAACCGGAGGTCGAAGCCGACGTGTCGGCTGTCGGCGGCGTCACGGCAGGCGCAATGGACGATGCGGGCGTCGATGCGCGGGGGAACGAACCGTAAGTCGTGCCCGCAACGCTAACCGGCGCGGCCGACGCGGCGGATGCAATGGTCGATGCCGAAGCGGCCGGCTGCGAAAGCGGAGCCGACGCTGTGCTGGTCACGCCGAGCGGGGATGCCGGCGCGACGGGAGCAGCGGTCGATGCCGAAGCGGCCGGCTGCGAAAGCGAGGTCGACGTAGCGTCGGTCACGCCGATCGGGGATGCCGGCGCGACGGGAGCAGTGGTCGATGTCGAAGCGGCTGGTTGCGAAAGCAAGGTCGACGTAGCGCCGGTCACGTTGATCGGGGATGCCGGCGCGACGGATGCAGTGTTCGATGCCGAAGCAGCCGACTGCGAAATCGAGGTCGACGCAGTGCCGGTCATGCCCATCGGAGATGCCGGTGCGATGGAGGCAACGGCCGCGATCGACGCAGCCGGTTGAGCAAGCGAACCGGATGCCGTGGCGATCGCACCATCCGACGAGGCAGTTACGGTGACGGGCGCAATGCCCGATTCGAATGCAGGCGCTTGCGCGGCCGAACCGTGGACGGTGCCGACGCTCGGCGGCGTAGCGCTAGCTGACGCCGTTTGCGCGGCGGCAAACGGTTGAGCGGCAACCGGCGATTTCGGCAATTCCGCGGTGACGGGCGTATTCGTCGTGGCCGGTTGCACCGTCGAAGGCGTCCACGTCCATGCCGCCGCCGGTGCGGCGCCCTGAGCGATGGCCGTCAGCGGCGCTGCAGGTTCCATCGTGTCCGACTTGGCTGCTTCCAGTGCGGCACTCGATGCGGCCGGTGTCGACGCTGCTGCAAACGGCCTGGTTTCGGTGCTTGGGCGCGATGTCGTCTCAACGACCGGTGAAGAGGGGAGGGCCGCGAACGGCGCGATGTTCCCGGCGGGCTTCACGTCGGCGTGCGCATCGTCGATGCCTTGCGGCACGCGGGCCGATGCCGTGTGATCGATTGCAGCAGCCGGTTGAGCCGTGTACTTGTCGTCCGTATCGAACGATGCGGGCGGGTTGCTCGCAGCGACGTCGTGAACCGCCTCGGTCCTCGGTTGCGCGAAGGCGGCGTGGGCCGGCTCCGATCCCGTCACATCCGTCGATGACTCGGCGACCGGGTTCCAGGCGGACGCGTCAAACGCGGAAACCGGCTGGCTGGCGAGGTCTTCCCACGGCGCGAGGTCGATGGGCGCGTCGAACGACGGCGCGGGCGTGATTCCCGACGCCGGCGCGGCAGGGGCATTGTCGGCGTGCCGGATTTCGTCATCGGCGTGATGCGAGAAGGCATCGTCGATGCCGGTATTCGACAGCGCGCGCGGCGCGGCGGCGTCGAACGTCACGGCGCCCGTATCTGCAACCGGAGCATGAACAGCGGGCGCCGCCGGCATGAACGCGTCGAGCACGATCGGTGCGTGTTCGTCGTACGCCGGCGCAGG
>NZ_JAAGPG010000295.1:0-10444 GCF_017104665.1 Burkholderia sp. Se-20378
CGCGCGCCGCTCAGCGGCCGTGCACCGCGGCGGCTGCCTCGCCGCGCAGCGCCGCGCCCTTGCGCGTGGCGACGATGAAGTCCGCCGCGCGTTCGCCGATCATCACCGACGGCGCATTCGTGTTCCCGCCGACCAGCGTCGGCATCACCGACGCATCCACCACGCGCAATCCTTCGACGCCGCGCACGCGCAGTTGCGGATCGACGACCGCACGCGCGTCCGAACCCATCCGGCAGGTGCCGACCGGGTGGTAGATCGTGTCGGCATGCTCGACGATCGTCTTGCGCAGCTCCGCTTCGCTCTGGTCGGCCCGCGTGTACAGCTCGCGCCCGCCCTGCGACGCGAGTGGTGCCTGCGACAGGATCTTGCGCATCGCCTGCGTGCCGCGCACGAGCAGGTCGAGATCGCGCGCATCGCTGAAGAAGCGCGGATCGATCAGCGGTGCGTCGCGCGCATCGCCGCTCGCGAGCGCCACCGTGCCGCGACTGAACGGCCGCAGCGCGCACACGTGCAGCGAATAGCCGAAGCCCCAGTGCATCTTGCGGTTGTGGTCGTCCACGAGCGCCGTGCAGAAATGCAGTTGCAGGTCGGGACGCTCGAGCGACGGATCGCTCTTGATGAAGCCGCCGGCCTCCGCGACGTTGCTCGTCATCATCCCGGTACGGCTCGAGAAATAGCGCGCGAGCGCGGGCGTCATCTTCGCGATCCCGCGCAGGCACACGCCGACCAGTTCCGATGAATTCACGCGCGTATTGATGATGAAATCGATATGGTCGATCAGGTTCGTGCCGACGTCCGGCGCATCCTGCACGACCGCGATCCCGTGCCGGCGCAGTTGCTCCGCCGGGCCGATCCCCGAACACATCAGCAGTTGCGGCGAATTGAACGCGCCGGCCGACAGGATCACTTCCGCGCGCGCGTCGAGCGTCTCGACGCGCCCGTTGCGCGCGACCGCGACGCCGGCCGCACGCTTGCCGTCGAACACGACTCGCAGCACCGTCGCATCGGTGATCACGTGCAGGTTCGGCCGGTTGCGGCCGTAGATGTACGCGCGGGCGACGCTGCAGCGCGAGCCGTCGCGGTGCGTGACCTGGTAGAAGCCGACGCCTTCCTGCGTCGCGCCGTTGAAGTCGTCGTTCAGCGGATAGCCGGCCGCATGCGCGGCCTGGATGAATCGTTCGGAGAACGGATTGCGAAAGCGCAGATCCGACACCGTGAGCGGGCCGTCCGCGCCGTGCCATGCATCGGCGCCGCGCGCGTTGCCTTCCGCGCGGCGGAAATACGGCAGCACGTCCTGCCAGCCCCAGCCTGTCGCGCCGAGCTGCGCCCATTCGTCGTAGTCGCCCGGGTGGCCGCGCGTGTAGATCATCGCGTTGATCGCGCTCGAGCCGCCCATCCCGCGCCCGCGCGGCTGATAGCCGCGCCGCCCGCCGAGGCCCGGCTGCGGCACCGTCTCGTAGCCGTAGTTCGTGCCGAGCTTGAACGGCACCAGCGCCGCGATGCCGACCGGCATGTTGACGAGCAGGTTGCGCTCCGTATGCGAGCCGGCTTCGATCAGCGCGATCGTCGCATCGGGGCAGGCATCGGCGAGACGGCCTGCCAGGCTCGACCCGCCCGAACCGCCGCCGACGATGATGTAGTCGTATTGCATGTCACGTCTCCGTCGTGTCATGGAAGGCGCCCGGCACCGCCGCGCGACCGCGTCCCCTCTTGTAATTCGGGCATTGTAGGAATGGCCGTTGCCCACGCGGCGCGCGGATTCAAGAGCGATTCCTCTAAACGCCCGCGTGAACTAAATTTAAGATGTATCGATTCGCTTTGCATGACGCGCCGGCCACGAGAAGCCGATCCGTCGCGAAACGGGAGTGACGACGATGCAGCGCCAGGTTCTGCTGGCCGCGTGCCGACCGGGTTGTCCGGATGCGATGCGCGCCGCCCGCATTTCATTTCAAACGGCTGCCCGCGCGGGGATGCTCTGCGTCATGCGCGCAGTCGATCGAAATCGAACGGCACGTGTCGTCGCCGACCGTTTGGACGGTTTGTCGCCGCAGCGGCACGATGCGCTGCGGCACGATCTGGCGTACACGTCGCGCCGCGCCGTGTCGGTGCACCGGCAAGCGCTCGCGGCGCAGCGACGCGTGCCGGTCGGCAGCCACATCGCGCCGCACGCGCATGCGCCAAAAAGTGGTTTCCGGATGCGCACACCGTCGCGTGGATGCGACGCCCGCTGCACGCTTCAACCGTTTTTCGAGCACACGTCGCATCCGGCCCCGCGCCGCGCGACACGCACCACCCCGATCCGCGTCGCCGCGCTCGCCGAGCGTGCGCGTGCGGCGTGACGGCCGGCCGACCAGCCGGGCCCAACTGGAGGAGACGACATGAAGAACGACCTGCCCGAACTGGCCCCGCAAGCCGTGCCGTCGGTGGATGCGTTGACGGCGCTGCTGCGCGACCAGCGCGCGGCCTACCTGCGCGCGCCGTATCCGGCATGGGAAACGCGCGTGCAGCATCTGCGTGCGCTGCGCACGATGCTGATCGACCATGCGGATGCACTCGCCGAAGCGATCAGTGCCGATTTCGGTCATCGCGCGAAGCAGGAAGTGCTGCTGTCGGAAATCTGGATGGCGAAGGAAGAGATCGACGACGCGCTCAAGCACGGCAAGCGCTGGATGAAACCGATCCGCAAACCGATGAACAAGTGGCTGCGCCCGGCGCGCGCGAAGGTGATTCCGCAGCCGCTCGGCGTGGTCGGCATCGTCGTGCCGTGGAACTATCCGGTGCTGCTCGCGGCCGGCCCGCTGATCTGCGCGCTCGCCGCCGGCAACCGCGCGATCATCAAGATGTCCGAACTGACGCCGCGCACGTCGGCACTGTTCGAGCAGCTGATTGCCAAGACCTTCACGCGTGACCACGTCGCGGTCGTGAACGGCGATGCGGAAGTCGGCGCCGCGTTCAGCGGGCTGCCGTTCGATCACCTGCTGTTCACCGGCTCGACGCACGTCGGCCGCCACGTGATGCGCGCGGCCGCCGACAACCTCACGCCCGTCACGCTCGAACTCGGCGGCAAGTCGCCGGCGATCGTCGGCCCGAACGCGCGCTTCGATGCAGCCGTCGACGCGATCGTCGCCGGCAAGACGCTGAACGCGGGCCAGACCTGCATCGCACCCGACTATGTGCTGCTGCCGCGCGGGATGGAAGCCGCGTTCATCGAGCGCGCGCGTGCCCGCTTCGCGAAGATGTATCCCGACCTGTCGGCCAACGGCGACTACACGACGATCGTGTCGCCGCGCCACTACGCGCGGCTGCAGCAACTCGCGAGTGACGCGCAGGCGGCCGGCGCGCAATTGCATCCGCTGTCCGACGCGCAATCCGATTCCGCGTCGCGCCGCTTCGTGCCGTGCGCGGTCACGCAGGTGCCGGCCGCGTCGCAACTGATGCAGGAGGAAATCTTCGGGCCGCTGCTGCCGCTCGTGCCGTACGAACGGCTCGACGAAGCGATCGCCTACGTGAATGCACGCCCGCGTCCGCTCGCGCTCTACCTGTTCGACGAGGACGGCGGCACGATCGACCGTGTGATGCGTGAAACGATCTCCGGCGGCGTGTCGATCAACGAAACGCTGATGCACATCGCGTGCGGCAGTTTGCCGTTCGGTGGTGTCGGTGCGAGCGGCATGGGCGCCTATCACGGCTACGACGGCTTCGTGACGTTCTCGAAGATGAAGCCGGTGCTCACGCAGGCACGCCTGAACGCACGCAACCTGCTCGCGCCGCCGTACGGCAAGCGCTTCGCCGCGCTGATCAAGCTGATGCTGAAGTTCTAAGCGAAACGGGCCGCGCGCATCGCGCCGCGGCCCGCCCCAGCATGCCGCGCGGCGAGGATGCCGCGCGCGCCGTCACACGGGCCAGAGCGGCCCTTCCTGCATCGCGCCGATCTGCTCGCGCAACTCGAGCACGCGCGCTTCCCAGTAACGATGCGTGTTGAACCACGGGAACGCGGCCGGAAACGCGGGATCGTCCCAGCGCCGCGCGAGCCATGCCGCGTAGTGGATCAGCCGCAGCGTGCGCAGCGCTTCGACGAGATGCAACTCGCGCGGCTCGAATTCGCAGAAATCCTCGTAGCCGGCCAGCAGGTCCGCCAGCGCACGCGATGCGCCTTCGCGATCGCCCGGCAGCAGCAGCCACAGATCCTGGATCGCGGGCGCCATCCGGCTGTCGTCGAAGTCGACGAAGTGCGGGCCGGCATCGGTCCACAGCACGTTGCTTGGATGACAGTCGCCGTGCGTGCGCAGCAGGCGGATCTCGCCCGCCCGCTCGAACGCGGCCTCGACGCCTTCGAGCGCGAGCGTCACGGCCGTCTCGTACGCGGGCCGCACATCGTCCGGAATGAAATCGTGCGCGAGCAGGTAGTCGCGCGGCTCGTAGCCGAACGTCTTGATGTCGAGCACAGGGCGCGCCGCATACGGCTGCGTCGCGCCGACCGCATGGATCCGGCCGATGAAGCGGCCGAGCCATTCGAGCGTGTCGCTGCGATCGAGATCGGGCGCGCGGCCGCCGCGCCGCTCGAAGATCGAGAAGCGGAAGCCGTCGAACGCGTGCAGCGTGCGGCCGTCGAACGTGCGCGCAGGCACCGCCGGAATCTCGCGCGCGGCGAGTTCGGCGACGAACGCGTGCTCTTCGAGGATCGCTTCGTCCGACCAGCGAGCCGGACGGTAGAACTTCGCGACGACCGGCGGGCCGTCTTCGATACCGACCTGATAGACGCGGTTTTCGTAGCTGTTGAGCGCGAGCAGTCGCCCGTCGGTGCGCAGGCCGGCCGGTATCAGCACGCTGTCGAGCGCGTCGAGCACGCACTCGGGCGTGAGTCCGGCGAACGGCGGGCCGGCGGGAGAAGCGGGAGCGGAAGTGACGTCTTTCATGCCCCGCATTGTGCCGCCAGCCGGGCTGAAAGACGAGCGCCCGGTGCGGTGGTTGCGCTTAGTGAAGCGCCGCGCCGGCCGGCAGCACGGATTCGCCGGTGTCGATCAGGTCCTCGAGAAAGAACGGCTCGGTGTTGAGTTCCTTGGACTCGCCCGGTACGCCCGCGTACCAGGTCACCATGGCCATGTCGCCCAGAACGCGCTGGACGATGCCGCGCGCGCCCTTCGGCACCGCGATATGGGTAGTGCAGACAATCGACCCGACATGCATGATGGTTCCCCACTCTTGAATCTTGAAACCCGGCCCGCTGGGGGCCGGCAAATGCACGATCCGCGCGCTCTCGACGGAGCGTTGCGCGTAATCCCATTGTTCACGGTTTATCGAAGCACGAAAAGAAGAAGAAGCAGGCGAAGTGCCGCGAATTCGTCGAATGTCTCCAATCAACCACTGCGCCGGGGTAGACGCTTGCCTGCCCGGTTACCCCCATCATACCCTGTCGAATGTGACTGCCCGCCGAATCCCCGGCATCACCGCGGCCCGCACGTGACGGACACCCCGCGCGCACCGTGGGTCCGGTGCCGGGTCGCCACGCACATTCGCGCGACTGCGGTTGCCGAACCACGCTACACCGTCATCACCTTCCCCCTGCCTCGAACGCGGCCCGCGCAGCGACGGTTGCGCGCGCATCGCCCTTCGTCACGCGATGCCGCCGACAGGTGTTGCGTCCGATGCCGGCCTTGCGGTACCTTTGATGCTCATTCGCGTTCAAGCGCATTCCGACACGATGCATCCGTTCACGTCCGCCCTTGCAAAATTCCGGCCGCAGTTCGACTCGCGGCCGCAGGCGTGCGCGCATCCGTCGGTTCTTCCTCCTCCTGTCGCACCGCCGCTCGTCGGCGCCGCGCCGCCCCCTCCGGCGGCACGCGCCGGCTGACCAGCCGGCTTCCGTTTCGTCTTCCATTCGCCCGCGGGCCCGCATTCGTGCGTCATGACGCACGGCGTGTTGCTGCGCGCGCGGATGGAACGTTCCGATCCGTTCGACAGGTGGATTCACATGGTTTCGTTCAAACGCGCGCTCGCCGCGCATGGCGCAACGTCGCTCTTCGTGCTGCTGTGGAGCAGCGGCGCGATCTTCGCTGAACTCGGTCTGCGTCACGCATCCGCGTTCGTCTTTCTCACCGCACGTTTCGCACTGGCGTCTCTCGTGCTGCTCGGGCTGGCTTTCCTGCGCAAACGCTGGCTGCCGCCGCGCGGCGAGCGGCGCATGGCCGCGCTGACCGGCTTGCTGATGATGGGCGGCTATTCGATCTTCTACCTGCTCGCGCTCGAGCGCGGGATCGCGCCGGGCGTGCTCGCGACGATCCTCGGCGTGCAGCCAATCCTCACGCTCGCGATCGTCGAGCGGCGCTGGCAGCCCGTGCGCATCGCGGGGCTCGCGCTGTCGCTGGCCGGCCTCGCGCTCGTCGTGTTCCGCGGCGTAGGAGACGTCGGCCTGTCGCTCGCGGGCATCGCGTGCGCGCTCACCGCGCCCGTCGCGCTGACCGCCGGCTCGCTGCTGCAAAAGCGCGTACGTGCGGCGCCCGCCGACGTGCTGCCGCTGCAGAATGCGATCGGCCTCGCGCTGTGCGTGGCGATCGTGCCGTTCCGGCCGGTGTCGTTCGACATGAGCTGGGCATTCGTGATCCCGCTGCTGTGGCTCGGCATCGTGATTTCGGTGATCGCGCAACTGCTGTTCTACCGGTTGATGCAGCGCGGCGATCTCGTCAACGTGACGAGCCTGTTCTATCTCGTGCCCGTCGTCACCACGCTGATGGATGCCGTGTGGCTCGGCAACCGGCCCGAGCCGCTCGCGCTCGCCGGCATGGGCGCGATCATCGCGGGGCTCGCACTCGTGTTCCGCGCGCCGGCCGCCCGCGTGCAACCCGACCGCGCATGAGCGGGCGTGCCGCCGCGCCCATGGGTGCGGCGGCACGCATCGGACACATACGACGAATCCGCACAAATCGAAAGGCACGGGAAAGATACGTGCAAGGCGTTCGTCTAACTTGCGGGAAAAATGCGCGATTCGCCGGGCTTTCCGCTGATTTTTAATGGTTCGGATAGCGAAAAGCGTCGCCGTTTGCCTATACTCGAATTGACCGCCCCGCTCGCAATCGGGTCGGACCAATACTAGAAACACCCGGCATGGGGCCGGAGCAAGCGCGCAAGCGCCCACTCCGGCCGACCTTGGAGACACGCATGACGACCTACTTCACGATCGGCGACTTCATCCTGTTGATTCCGATGGCGCTGGCCGGAGCGCTATTTCTCGGCGCGGTGCCGTGCGCAACCGAATTCCGCCACAACCTGCTGCGCGTGCTGGGCGTCATCCTCGGCGTCGGTGTCGCGGTATTGCTCGTCGAAGGCCTGCCTGCGCTGATCTAGCGGCGCACCACCCGTGCGTGGCGTGCATCGCTGCATTGCAGCGATGTGATGTGTTGCGCGCCGGTCTTTGATACGGCACGCGTTGTTTCGCATGCCGTATCGACTGCCGATCAGATCGCCTGATCGGTGGACGGCTTTTCCCACAGATTGATGCCGCCTTCCGTCGCGTGACGATCGATCTCTGCGAGTTCTTCCGCCGAGAATTCGAGGTTCTTCAACGCGCCGACGTTTTCACGCACCTGTTCCGCGCGGCTAGCGCCGATCAGCGCGGACGTCACGCGGCCGTTGCGCAATACCCATGCGAGCGCCATCTGCGCGAGGCTCTGCCCGCGTCGTTCGGCGATCGCGTTGAGCTTGCGCACATGGTCGAGGTTGTCCGCGCTCAGGTGATCCTGCTTCAGCGAACCGCCGCCCGGCTTGTTCACGCGCGCATCGGCCGGCACGCCGCTCAGGTACTTCGACGTGAGCAGTCCCTGCGCGAGCGGCGTGAACGCAATGCTGCCCGTGCCGATTTCGTCGAGCGTGCCGAGCAGTTCGGTTTCGACCCAGCGATTCAGCAGGTTGTATGACGGCTGGTGAATCAGCAGCGGCACCTTGTACTGCGCGAGCAGCTCGGCCATCTCGCGCGTCTTCGCCGCCGAGTACGACGAAATGCCGATGTAGAGGGCCTTGCCCTGCTGCACGGCCGACGCGAGCGCGCCCGCCGTTTCCTCGAGCGGCGTGTGCGCGTCGAAGCGGTGCGAATAGAAGATGTCGACGTAGTCGAGCCCCATCCGCTGCAGGCTCTGGTCGAGGCTCGCGAGCACGTACTTGCGCGACCCGCCGCCGCTGCCGTACGGCCCCGGCCACATGTCCCAGCCGGCCTTCGTCGAGATCAGCAACTCGTCGCGATACGGCCGGAAATCCTCCTTCAGCAGCCGGCCGAAGTTGGTTTCCGCGCTGCCGTACGGCGGCCCGTAGTTGTTCGCGAGATCGAAGTGGTTGATGCCGAGGTCGAACGCGGTGCGCAGGATCTCGCGCTGCGTCGAGATTGGCGTCGAGTCGCCGAAGTTGTGCCACAGGCCGAGCGACAGCGCGGGCAATTTGAGCCCGGATTTGCCGCAGGTGCGGTATTGCATGTCGGCATAACGTTCGGAAGCTGCTTCGTAGGCCATGAGTCGGTTCCGTCAGGACTTCGGGAGAGGGGACGCGCGCCGGCCGCGCACACGGCGCGGCGGCGGCGAAGGAGTCATACGACGACTATGGTAGCGAAAGCGGCCGGAACGCGCTCGGCGGCACGACGATGGACGCGACCGCGGCCGTCGCCTACACTGCGGCGTCTCGAATCACCGTTTCAGCGAGGTTGGTATGTCCCGGGTCATCTCGGTTGCGCTGCTCGTCGGCGGCGTCGTGCTGCTGTATTTCGGCGGTCAGTCGTTCCATTCGATCAACGACAACGTGTCGCGCTTCTTCACCGGTTCGCCCGCAACGAAGACGATCCTGCTGATCGTGGGCGGCGCCGTCGCATCGTTCATCGGCCTGATCGGCCTCGCGATGCCGGGCGGCAAGCGCTGAGCGCACAGCCGCGCGATGCACACGTGGCCCGCGTCTGCGACCGGGCCGCGCCAAACGAAACGGGCGGCCAGGCCGCCCGTTGCTTCAAACGCCCGCGATGCGCCGCATCGCGTGATCGCGGCGGTGCCACCGCCCGTCCGATCCGAACCTAGAACTGTACTTCCGGCCTCGACGCCGAACGCGTGCCCGGCACCGGCCGGTTGCTCGCGCCGTGGTACGTGTACACGAGCGAGAACTTCACCTGGTCAGAACGGTTCTGCCCGGCCGAATGCAGCGTGTTGCTGTGGAAGAACACGACGTCGCCCGTCTGCAGCGACGGGCACGTGGCTGCATCGATCATCTTCTTGTTCGCCGGCAGGTCGCTGCGGAAGAACTTCGCGTCGTCGAACGCTTCAGGCCCGAATTCGGCCGTATGCGACCCCGGTACGAGCCACAGTGCGCCGTTCTCGTTCGTTTCCGGCCCGAGCGCGAGCCACACCGACACCATGTCCGGGCGCTCGAACGACCAGTAGCGGAAATCGCGATGCCAGCCGGTCAGGCTGCCGTACGCGGGGTGCTTGGTCATCATGCAGTTGTGATGCGCGCGCGACAGCACCGGTTCTTCACCGAAATACGCGTGCATCCACGCACCGATTTCGGGTGCGATCGCGCGCTCGGCGAAGGCCGGATCGCGCGAGTACGCATCGAGCAGCCGCCGCACCGTATGCCCGCCCGGTGCATGCTTGGACTCGGGCGCGCCCGGGTAGCGCAGGTCCGCCTCGAACTCGATCGGCTCGGCCGCCTCCCGCAACTGGCGCTCAGCGATCTGTCTGAGCGCCGCGCATTGTTCCTCGCCGACGAGGCCACGCGCGACGACAAAGCCGCGCTCGCGCAATTCCGCGACTTGCGCGCGGATCGATTCCGACTGCAATGGAGACGACATGGGATGCCAGACGCTTATTGTGTGAATGTGACACGATTGTAAATCGGCGCCGGATGCCGCGAACAGCACCATTGTCGTGCGCAGGGGCATGCCAATCGCGGATTTGATCCGGCTCAAGGGAACTGTTCGTCGCGGCGCTGGCCTCACCGACAGGCGGTATGCGGCACACGCCTTGTGGCACAAGGGTTTATCGCGACTTTTGCCCGTCATGAATCCCCTGTAGCCTGTCGCGGCCTGTCAATTCTGGCGGGCGCGGCGCGCAGCGAGTTTCGGTAAGATCCGTTGCGCCATCCGAGGCCGTTCATACCAGTGCGCTCTCAAGGGCGCCATCCATACAAGCGAAGCATCGTTCACATGCCATTCCGTCTGACTTCCCGTCTCAGCCGCGCTGCGAAGCGCGTTGTGCCGCCCGCTCCTGCCCGCTCGCTGCGCCATCACCGCGCACGCACGCAGGCGCTGGCCGAGCGTACGCCCGCACATAGCCGGCTGGACGGTATCCGCGCGTGGTTCCACGCATTTTTCTCGATGATGAGCGCGCAGGCGTTCTCGCGCCGTGCCGGCCTGCGCTCGCTGCTGCAGAAGCCGTCGTCGCTGCGCGCGCTTGCGCTGCGCCGCGCGCTCGGCCCG
>NZ_JAAGPG010000296.1:0-10434 GCF_017104665.1 Burkholderia sp. Se-20378
CCTCGACGCGTATGCGCGCTCGACCGCCCCGCGCGCCGCGTCGCACAGCACGCGGTAGGCCACGCAGGCACCGAAGCGCGCAACGGGGTCGTCGCGTTCGCCGGCCGTCGGCACGGCCAGCGCATGCGACGCGTAGGCAACGTCGAGCGGTGCGGCCGTCGAGGCATGCAAACCGCCCCACGTGGTGCGCGCGGCATTGAAAAAGGGCACGTCGACAAGATCGGCCGTCACGGGCGCAAACGGCGCGGCGTCGTGAGACGCGTATGCCACCACACCCGGTGCGCCGGCCACACAGACCGCCGCGATGACACCGCGCAGCAGCGTGCGGCGCATCGGGAAACCGTGAACGCCGTGCCGTGCGGGTTGACCTTGTTCGCGTGCGAGACGGAAACGCAGGTCTAACCGCATGACGTCGTCACTCGCTGAATGTCAGTGAAAAATCGGGAAACAACCGGGTGTCGCGGAGGAACGATCGTCGCGACCCGGTAACGTGAAAACGAGTGTAGCGGCGCGATCGAAGCGGTTGAATAGGACTAATCTCATTTGATTGAAAAGCCGCTTCGTACTAGATCGAAACCGCGATTTCACGGCCTGACGGCATCGCTACGCGGCATTCGACCCCACCCGTTCGCGCGAACCATTGTGCGTCGCGTACAGTCGAACGCTGCCGGCGCGTAAGCGCAAGCCCGCCCGACCACGGCGGGCGCGCCACGCGTCGCGCACTGTTTCTTCCAACCGGAATCCCGTCATGTTGCTCGATCACCTGCACCCGGAACGCTGGACGTTCCTGTGGAACGCACTGTCCACTCTTTCCCTCAAGCTATGCGCCGGCCTGGCGTTGCTCGTCGCCGGCTGGTGGCTGTCGAAACGCATCGGCAACTGGCTGAACCGTCTGCTCTCGAACAAGGAACGCGTCGACGACACACTGCGGCCGATCCTCTGCGACGTCGCCGTGTGGGGCATCCGCATCGTCGCGATCGTCGGCGCGCTATCGCAGCTCGGCATCGAAACCGCGAGCCTCATCGCGGTGCTCGGCGCGGCCGGCCTCGCGATCGGGCTCGCGCTGCAGGGCACGATGCAGAACATCGCGGCCGGCATCATGCTTCTGCTGCTGCGGCCGTTCAAGGTCGGCGACTATATCGACGGCGGCACGGGCGTCGCGGGCACCGTCGACGAGGTCGGGCTCTTCATGACGCGGCTGACGAAGCCGGACGGCATCTGCGAATACGTGCCGAACAGCGCGCTGTGGGGCAGCTCGATCCGCAACTACACGCGCAATCCGACGCGCCGCCTCGATCTCGAAGTGGAGGTGTCGGTGCACGACGATATCGATCGCGCGCTCGACGCGCTGCGCGCGCTGGCCGCGGCCGATCCCGACGTGCTGCAGGATCCCGCGCCGGACGTGATGGTGATGCGCTTCGACGACAGCACGGTCGTCGCGAACATGCGCGTGTGGACGCACACTGACAAGTTCTGGGCGATGCGCTGGCGCCTCGCGCGCCAGGTGCGCAAGACGCTCGCCGACGCGAATTGCGCGCTGCCGATCCGCACGCGCGAGCTGCACATCGTGCCCGACACCGACCGTCAGCCCGTGAGCCTCGGCAAGCGGGCCTAGCGCGGGCTCACACGGCGACCGGGCGACACGGCGACCCGACGCGGCGCCGCGTCAGCCCGCCACGACGAGCCGCACCGGCTTCGGCCCCAGCCGCACCTTCAGCCATGCTTCGAGCCGGGCGCGTTCCGCGCGCGGCATCGGCTTCGCCGTCGACACGACGAAGGTCGGCACCGCGTCCGCGCCCGGCGCGCTCGCGGCGCCATCCCACTCGAACGCATTCGCATACCGAACCTGCCGCACCTGCGGATACTGCACGCTCAGTTCATGCGCGACCCGATCGAGTTCCGCGCGGTCGGTGGATTGCGCGTCGAGCTGCCGCTGCAGTTTCGCGATCGCATCGTCCTTGTCCTGCGCGTCCTGCTGCGCGACCGATTGCGCCTCGACGAGCTGCTGCGCGAGCGTCGCCTTCAACGACGTTTCGAGCGCGCGCGCATCGATCCGCTCGTCCCCGGCCTGGCGCACGACGAGCGTCGCGTGCGTCAGACCGTATCCGGGCAGCTTCGACGACAGCGCATCGAGCCGGTGCTGGTCGACGCGCTGGCCGACGAGCACCGCGTCGATGGTCCGCTTGACCGGATCGATGTGCTTGCTCGCGACCACGCTCAACGGCAACGACAGTTCGGTCTTGATGAACTGCTCGGCGCGCGCGTTGAACACTTCCTGCGTCACGAGACGGTAGGCCAGCACGACGCTCGGCACCGCGGTCGCCAGCACCGCCGCCAGCACGAAGCGCCGGACGTTGCGCTGGACCGCGGCGTCCACGGGTGCCACCGGCTTCGCACGAATCACCCACGTGACGATCACCGTCGCGAATGCAATGAACACGCAATTGATCGAGAACAGGTAGAACGCGCCGGCAAAGTACTGCAGGCTGCCGTGCGCGAGCCCGTAGCCGGCCGTGCACAGCGGCGGCATCAGCGCGGTCGCGATCGCGACACCGGGGATCACGTTGGTCTTTTCGCTGCGGGTCGCGCCGACCATGCCGACCAGGCCGCCGAACAGCGCGATCAGCACGTCCCAGATGCTCGGCGACGTGCGGGCCAGCAGTTCTGAATGCTCACCCGTGAGCGGGCTCAACGAGAAGTACAGCGTCGACGTCGCGAGGCTGATCAGCGTCGCGATGCCGAGATTTTGCAGCGACCGGCGAATCAGCCCGAAATCGTAGATGCCGATCCCGTAGCCGAGGCCCATGATCGGCCCCATCAGCGGCGAGATCAGCATCGCGCCGATGATCACCGCCGTCGAGTTGACGTCGAGACCGATCGACGCGATCGCGATGGCCGACATCAGGATCCACAGATTCGTGCCACGCAGCCCAATCCCGGCACGGAGGTCGCGATCGATCGATGCGTAATCGGCCTGCCCTTCACGCAGGTTGAAGTACTGACGCAGCACGAGCCGCATCTTCGATGCGCGACGCGGCGGCCGATTGCCTTCGATATTGTTCATGTTGGTTTCCGGAAAACGGTCGGGTGCGATGCGCGGCGGGCGGGCCGGCTGAACGGATTGTGCCGCAAGGCTGGCGGCTGGGCCACCCCCGCGGTTTCGAGGCGGCCCGATGCGGTTTCGCGCGCTGTCGCACGTCAAATCAGGCCCGTCTGATTCACCGCTCCGCCTGACGTCGCGACAATGACCATACCGGACGAGACGGCCATTCCGTCCGGCACCCTGGCAGTGAATCTCTCCGTTCCTTGCCGCCCGTTGCGGGCGGCGTTTTTGCCCGTCGATTCGACGTGCGGACCTGCAATCAGGAAATCATCATGAAAGAACGTGCGACCGGATCCTGTCGGTCGCGCGATTGAATGCCCGCTGGGCGCTACCCGGCGGCAAGCCGCGCCCCGGTGAATCGCTGCGCGACGCCGCGCGCCGCGAGCTGCTCGAAGAAACCGGGCTCGGTGCGGCCACGCCCGCCATCTGTCCCGGATCGCCGGCACGCACAAGCGGCATCACGTGTTTCTCGCCGACATCGCTCCGGACGCGATCGCGCACCCGATGAACAAGATCGCGCATTGCGCGCGGATCGACTCCGAATTGCTCGGGTCGTTGAATTGCAGCCAGTCGACGCCGCTCATCGCCGAGCGTGCGTTCGACTGGCTGCCGCCGCCCTGCCTCGTGCCAGGTGTGGTCGGCCATGACGTGATCGCCGGTATCGCGCCCCGAGGTCTGCGCCTGCGGTGGTCGCGCGATTCCGGTTCGTGCTGCGTTACATCTTCACGATATCGAGCAGCGCCTTCTTGCCGCTCTTGTACGTGAACACCGAGATCGCGCCGTGCTTCAGGTCGCCCTGCGGCGTGAAGCTCGTCTCGCCGATCACGCCTTTGTAGTCGGTCGCCGGCATCGCGGCCAGCACCTTCGCCGGATCGGTCGAGTTCGCGCGCTTCATCGCGTCGACGATGATGTTCACGGCGTCGTACGAGAACGGCGCATACACCTGCATCGGCTGGTGATAACGCGCTTCGTAGCGCTTCGCGAACGCCGCGCCGCCCGGCATCTTCTCGAGCGCGATGCCGGCTTCGGAGCACACGACGTTGTCGGACGCCGGGCCCGCGAGCTTCGGCAGGTCGGTCGAGCAGACGCCGTCGCCGGCGAGGATCTTCGCGCGCATGCCGAGCTGGCGCGCCTGCTTAGCGAGCGGCCCGCCCGTCGCATCCATGCCGCCGTACATGATCGCGTCCGGGTTCGCGCCCTTGATCTTCGTGAGGATCGCGCGGAAGTCGATCGCCTTGTCGTTGGTCGCGTCGCGCGACACGACCTTCATCCCGGCGGCCTGCGCGGCCTTCTCGAACTCGGTCGCGAGGCCCTGCCCGTACGCGGTCGAATCGTCGACCACGGCCACCGTCCTGATGCCCATGTTCTTCGCCGCATACATCGCGAGCGCCGGCCCCTGCTGCGCATCGGTCGCCACCACGCGATAGGTCGTCTTGAAGCCCTGCTGCGTGTAGGTCGGGTTGGTCGCGGCCTGCGAGATCTGCACGACGCCGCCGTCGCGATAGACGCGCGACGCCGGAATCGACGTGCCCGAGTTGTGATGGCCGACGACGCCGATGACCTTGTCGTCGACGAGCCGCTGCGCGACCTGCGTCGCGGTGCGCGGATCGCCCGCGTCGTCCTGCGCGTCGAGCTGCAGCGTGACCTTCTTGCCGCCGATCGTCAGCCCCTTCGCATTGATTTCCTCGACCGCGAGGCGCGCGCCGTTCTCGCTGTCCTTGCCGAGGTGCGCGATCGCGCCGGTCAGCGGCGCGACGTGGCCGATGCGTACGATTTCGTCCGCGTGCGCGGACAGCGCACACGTGAGCGCGGCCGCCGCGGCGAATGCCGTCATGGGATGTCGAAGCATGTCTGTCTCCTGGTCAGTCTGGTGGGCCCCGTTCAATGCGGGACGTGTTGTGGTTCGGATGACGAAGCGGTTGCGGTCAATGGTGCAGCGCTTCCTGCACCGCACGGCCCATCCCGGCCGGCAGCACGGCGTTCTCGCCGCGCGTCGCGACGCCGTACAGGTCCTTCGGATCGCGCGGCGCGGGAATCAGGTCGAGCTCGATGCCGATCTCGCGCTCGCGCGCCGCCGCATTCAGGTAGCGCAGCGCCGAGAAATCCTCGAGTGCGAAGCCGACCGAATCGAACACCGTCACCTGCGCATCCGATTCGCGGCCCGGCTCGGCGCCCGACACGATCCGTGCGAACTCGATCACCGGGAAATCCGCCGGCATCTGCTGGATATCGCCTTCGATGCGCGTCTGCGGCTCGTATTCGACGACGACGCGCGCGCGGCGCAGCACGTCCGCATGCAGCTCGGTCTTGCCCGGGCAATCGCCGCCCACGGCGTTCACGTGCATCCCGTCCTCGATCATGTCCGGCGTCAGGATCGTCGCGTTGGTCTTGTCGGCGGTGACCGTCGTCACGATGTCCGCGCCGCGCACGGCGTCCGCCGCCGACGCGCAGCGGATCACGCGCAATCCCTCGAACGGCGCGAGGTTGCGGATCAGCTTGTCGGTCGCGGCCGGATCGATGTCGAACACGCGCAGTTCGTCGATGCCGAGCATCTCGTGGAACGCGATCGCCTGGAATTCGCTCTGCGCGCCGTTGCCGATCAGCGCCATCGAACGCGCATCGGCGCGCGCCAGAAAGCGTGCGACCAGCGCGGAGGTCGCGGCGGTGCGGATCGCCGTCGTCAGCGTCATCTCGCTCAGCAGCAGCGGATAGCCGGTATCGACGTCGGCCAGCACGCCGAACGCCATCACGGTCAGCAGGTCGGCCTTGGTGTTCTTCGGATGGCCGTTCACGTACTTGAACGCATACAGCCGCGCGTCCGACGTCGGCATCAGCTCGATCACGCCGTCGGTCGAATGGCTGGCGAGGCGTGCGGTCTTTTCGAACGTCTCCCAGCGCCGGTAGTCCTGCTCGATATACGAGGCCATCGTCGTCAGGATCTGCGTCATCCCGACTTCGGCCACGAGCGTCGATACGCTCGTCACATCCAGATATCGCGTCATGCCTTTGCTCCACGGTTGCGGCGGCCGGCACGGGGCACGGCCGCCGTTGAAACGGTCGGCGCCGCGCGTTACGCGCGCCCTTCGAATCCCAGCAGCACGTTGACCGCGTTGATGCCGATCTCGTCGACCATGTAGCCGCCTTCCATCACGAACAGCGTCGGCACGTTCAGGCGCGCGAGCGCCGCGCCGATGCGCAGGTAGTCGGGCGAGCGCAGCCGGAAATGGCTGATCGGGTCGTGCTCGAAGGTATCGACGCCGAGCGAGACGACGAGCGCGTCGGGTGCATGCGCGGCGATCGCGGCCGCCGCCTGGTCGAGCGCGGCCGAGTAGGTGTCCCACAGCGTGCCCTTCGGCAGCGGCAGGTTCAGGTTGAACCCTTCGCCCGCGCCGATGCCGCGCTCGTCCGCATAGCCGGAGAAGTACGGGTAAGACACCGGCGCCTCGCCGTGGATCGACGCGAACAGCACGTCCGCGCGGTCGTAGAAGATGTCCTGCGTGCCGTTGCCGTGGTGGAAATCGACGTCGAGCACCGCGACGCGCGCCGCGCCCTGCGCGATGCAGTGCTGCGCGGCGATCGCCGCGTTGTTCAGGTAGCAATAGCCGCCCATGTACTCGCGGCCCGCGTGGTGGCCGGGCGGGCGGCACAGCGCGAACGCCGCGCGCGTCGCACCGCTCGACAGCAGGTCGGCGCCGGTGAGCGCGGAGTTCGCGCTCGCGCTCACGGCATCCCATGTGCCGGCGTTGATCGGTGCGCCGGCGTCCATCGCGTAGAAGCCGAGCTTGCCGTCGATGAACGCGGGCGCGGTGGCTGCGGCCGGCATCGCGCGCACCGGCCACACGAGCGGCAGCGCCTGGCAGGTGCGGCCCGTGGCGGTCCACTCGTCCCACGCGCCGGCGAGGAAATCGACGTAGCGCGCGCTGTGCGCGGCCGCGTAGCTGGTGCGGTCGAACGGCTTCGGCGCGATCACGTCGCCGAGGCCGGCGGCACGCACCTGCGCGAGCACCGTTTCGGCGCGAAGGGGGTTTTCGAACGAATCGGTGATCGCGCCGTCCTTCAATTCGACGCCGCGATGCAGTTGGTGATCGCTGCTGTAGACCGTAAGCATGGTTGACCGTTGCTGTGAGGGTGGCAACAGTTTATTGACCGCAACCGGCAATAGCTTTGCTTTCGACGCGCGCCTTTCGTACAATTTTGAGAAAACCGCCTACGGAATTCCGGAAATGAGCAAAAATCGCGCTTCGGCCGAACTGGATGGCGTCGACCGCGCCATGCTGCGCCTGCTGCAGGACGACGGCGCACTGTCGAACGCGACGCTCGGCGAGAAGCTGTCGTTGAGCGTCACGCCCTGCTGGCGCCGCCGCAAGCGGCTCGAGGACGAAGGCGTGATCACCGGCTACCAGGCGAACCTCGACCGGCGCGCGCTCGGCATGAACGTGTTCGCGTTCGTGCAGGTGACGTTCAACATGCATTCCGACCAGGATTCCGATCACTTCGAGGACGTGATCCGGCAACACGACGAAGTGACGTCCTGCCACAAGATCACCGGCGCGGCCGACTACATCCTGCAGGTCGTCGCGGCCGATCTCGACGCGTATGCGGAATTCGTCGAGCGCGTGCTGCGCAAGCAGGCCGGAGTGTCGTCGATCCAGTCGAGCCTCGCGTTGCGCGAAGTGAAGTTCTCGTCGCGCGTGCCGGTGCCGGGCGACTGAACGAGGCGGTGAGCATGCAGGCTGCCCCCGATTCTCCGAATCTCATCCCATGGAGCACTACTTTATGAAGCGATTCATCCCGTCCGTGCCGCTGGCCGCCACGCTGGCCTGCGCGTTTGTCCTGAGCGCCTGTGCCGCGCCATCCACGCCGCCGGCGCAATCGTCGGCGCCGGCCGCACCGCCGATGGTCGGCGGCGATCGCGATGCGCACGGCTGTATCGGCTCGGCCGGCTATTCGTGGTGCGAAGCAACGCAACAATGCGAACGCCCGTGGGAACTCGCCAAGCAGAAGGGCTTCGCGAATTCGGCGCAGGCGTACGACCAGTTCTGCCGGAACGGTGCCGCGAAGTAAAGTGACGTGACGTCACGCGATCGTGTCGCGGCGCACTGCCGCGACACGACGCAGCCCCCTCGAAATCCCCTCCCGATCCCGCGCAGTTATCCCCAGCTTTCCCGCTTCCCGCGACCGTCATTCCGGAAACCCGGACACGCAAAAAACCCCACGAAAACAACGGTATTTTTCGTTTGTGACACAGCAAACGAGTTCGGTTACATTACGCGCCCCTTGCCATCCCGCCCCCGCAAAACGCGTCGCGCGCGGCCTCTTTCCACGCAGCCTGAAGCACCTTCCGCTCAGGCTTGCCGCAAGGGCCCGGGCGCGTTGTGCGCCACTGTGACGCAGGCGCTTGCCTGCCCGCAGGAAGCCGTTCCGAAGGTGTCCTTCCCGACGGTTTCGCGTGCGCAAATGCAACGGCGCGCGACGTCGATCCGGAATTCCGGATTCGCGATCCGGATCTCCGGATACGTGTTTCGCCACGATCGATACGCGCGCCGGGCGGCTCGGCAAACCGATGCATCCAAGTTGAAAAAGGGATCTGCTGTGATCAAAACGTTACGGGTAATACTGTCGGCGCTCGCGCTGTGCGTCGCGACTTCGTCCGCGCATGCCGCCGATACGAAGAAGGTCGACGTCCTGCTGGTGGGCGGCGGCATCATGAGCTCGACGCTCGGCGTCTGGCTGCACGAGCTTCAACCTGACTGGTCGATGACGATGGTCGAGCGCCTCGACGGCGTCGCACTGGAAAGCTCGAACGGCTGGAACAACGCCGGCACCGGCCACTCGGCGCTTGCCGAACTCAACTACACGCCGGAGAAGGCGGACGGCAAGATCGACATCTCGAAAGCGATCGAGATCAACGAGTCGTTCCAGATCTCGCGCCAGTTCTGGGCGTGGCAGGTCAAGCAGGGCGTGCTGAAGAACCCGCATTCGTTCATCAACTCGACGCCGCACATGAGCTTCGTGTGGGGCGACGACAACGTCCGCTTCCTGAAGAAGCGCTACGAAGCGCTGCAGGCGAGCCCGCTGTTCCGCGGGATGCAGTATTCGGAAGACTACGACCAGATCAAGCAGTGGGTGCCGCTGATGATGGAAGGCCGCGACCCCAAGCAAAAGGTCGCGGCGACGTGGACGCCGATCGGCACCGACGTGAACTTCGGCGAGATCACGCGCCAGTTCGTCGGCTACCTGAAGACGCAGCCGAACTTCACGCTGTCGCTGTCGAGCGAAGTGCGCGAGATCTCGCGCAATGCCGACGGCACGTGGCACGTGAGCTGGGTCAAGCTGCACTCGGATGAGCCGGCGCAGTCGGTCGACGCGAAGTTCGTGTTCATCGGCGCGGGCGGCGGTGCGCTGCACCTGCTGCAGGCGTCGGGCATCCCCGAGGCGAAGGACTACGGCGCGTTCCCGGTCGGCGGCTCGTTCCTCGTGACGGAGAACCCCGAAGTCGTGAAGCAGCATCTGGCGAAGGCGTACGGCAAGGCGTCGGTCGGCTCGCCGCCGATGTCGGTGCCGCACCTCGACACGCGGATCATCGACGGCAAGAAGATCATCCTGTTCGGGCCGTTCGCGACGTTCTCGACCAAGTTCCTGAAGAACGGTTCGTACTTCGACCTGCTCAAGAGCACCAACACGCACAACGTCGCACCGATGATGCGCGTGGGCGTGGACGAATTCCCGCTGGTCCAGTACCTCGCCGGCCAGCTGATGCTGTCCGACGACGACCGCTTCAACGCGCTGAAGGAATACTTCCCGAACGCGAAGAAGGAAGACTGGCGCCTGTGGCAGGCCGGCCAGCGCGTGCAGATCATCAAGCGCGACCCGGTGAAGGGTGGCGTGCTGAAGCTCGGCACCGAGATCGTCGCGTCGCAGGACGGCAGCATCGCTGGCCTGCTCGGCGCATCGCCGGGCGCGTCGACGGCCGCGCCGATCATGCTGAACCTGATGAAGAAGGTGTTCAAGGACAAGGTCGCGACGCCCGAGTGGCAGCAGAAGATCCGCCAGATCGTGCCGAGCTACAGCACGAAGCTGAACGACAGCCCGGCGAAGGTCGTCGAGGAATGGACGTACACCAGCGACGTGCTGCAGCTGTCGCCGCCGCCGAAGATCGACGTCACCACGCCGTCGCAGGCCACCGGCACCGCGCCGGCCCGCCCGGCGAAGGCGTCGGCCGACATGGCGCTGTAACGCACCGAGCGCCGCGCGACACCGTTGCGCCGCATGACACGGCCGCCCTCCGGGGCGGCCGTTTTTCTTGGCGGGTCGCGGGCGAAACCGCCCGG
>NZ_JAAGPG010000297.1:0-10414 GCF_017104665.1 Burkholderia sp. Se-20378
GCGCTGCCGGGCGCCGCCAGGCGCGCGCGCGCGATCACGAAACGCGTGCCGTCGACGTCCGTGAACGCGCCCGGATACGGGGGCGCGACCGCGCGCACCAGGTTGTAGACCTGCGCGGCCGGTTTCGACCAGTCGACGCGGCCGTCCTCGGGCTTGCGCCCGCCGTAGTAGCTGCCGGTTGCGAGATCGTTCGGCAGGTGCGGCGCCTCGCCCGCGAGCAGCGCGGGCAGCACGCGCCAGAGCGTCTGCTCGGCGGCCACCGTGACCTTGTCGAACACCTGCGTGGCCGTGTCGTCCGGCAGGATCGGCACCGCGGTCTGGCCGATGATCGCGCCCGCGTCGGGCTTCGCGGCCATCTCGTGCAGCGTCGCGCCGGTTTCGGTTTCGCCGTTCAGCACCGCCCAGTTGGTCGGTACCCGACCCCGGTATTTCGGCAGCAGCGACCCGTGCATGTTGTACGCACCCTTCGGCGCGATCGCGAGCAGGTCCACCGGCAGCATGTGCCGGTAGTAGAACGAGAAGATGAAGTCCGGCTGCGCGTCGGAAACCGCGCGGCGCAGCGCCGGATCGGCGGGATCCGCCGGCGTGAGCACCGGAATGCCGTGCTCGGCCGCGACGGACGCGACGCTGCCGAACCAGATGTTCTCGTTCGGGTTGTCCTCGTGCGTGACGACGAGTGCGACGTCGACACCGCGCGCGAGCAGCACCTGCAGGCACCGCACGCCGACGTTGTGATACGCGAAGACGACTGCGCGCGGCTTCATTGCGCGGCTCCCGAGCGGTTCACGCCGGCCGGCACCGCCGGCACGCCGTCGTGCTGCTCGAGCACGGCCTGGATCAGGTAGCGCGGCCGTGCACGCACCTGCTGGTAGATGCGGCCGACGTATTCGCCGAGCAGGCCGAGCGCGAAGATGATCACGCCGAGCAGGAAGAACGTGATGGCGAACAGCGTGAACACGCCTTGCACTTCCGCGCCGACGATGAAGCGTCGCACGAGCAGCAGCACGAACAGCGCGGCGGAGCCGATCGACAGGATCACGCCGATGAACGACAGCCACTGCAGCGGCACGACCGAGAAGCCCGTCACGAGGTCGAAGTTCAGCCGGATCAGGCTGTACAGCGAGTACTTCGATTCGCCGGCAAAGCGCTCCTCGTGCGCGACCTCGATTTCGGTCGGGTTCTGCGCGAACGTGTATGCGAGTGCGGGGATGAACGTGTTGACTTCGCCGCACACGTTGATCGTGTCGATGATGCGGCGGCTGTAGGCGCGCAGCATGCAGCCCTGGTCGGTCATCTTGATGCGCGTGATGCGCTCGCGCAGACGGTTCATCATCTGCGACGCCTTGCGCCGCCACAGGCTGTCCTGGCGCTGCTTGCGGATCGAGCCGACGTAGTCGTAGCCCTCGCGCATCTTCGCGATCAGCTTGCCGATTTCCTCGGGCGGGTTCTGCAGGTCGGCGTCGAGCGTGATGACGATTTCGCCGCGCGATTGCGCGAAGCCCGCGAGGATCGCCATGTGCTGGCCGTAGTTGCCGTTGAGCAGCACGATGCGCGTCGTGTCGGGGCGTACGTGGAACTGATCGGCGAGCATCGCGGCCGAGCGGTCGCGGCTGCCGTCGTTGATCAGGATCACTTCGTACGACGTGTCGAGTGCGTCGAGCGCCGGATACAGCCGCGCGAACAGCGCAGCGAGGCCGTCTTCCTCGTTGTACACGGGGATGATGATCGATACTTCCGGCTGCCCGGCGACCGGATGCCCGGCGCGTGCTTCAAGGTGACTCATGTACGCTTATTTTCCGTATTGTTCGCAAATCTGGTTGATGGCGTCGACCACGCGACGCACGTCGCCTTCCGTCATCTGCGTGAAGAGCGGCAGCGTGACGGTCGACGCACCGTACCGCTCGGCGTGGGGGAACATGCCCTCCTTGAAGCCGCGTGCACGGTACAGCGTGAAAAGATGGATCGCCGGGTAGTGGATGCCCGTGCCGATGCCGCGTTCCTTCAGTTGCGCCATGAACTCGGCGCGCGTGATCGTCAGCCGCTCGAGCGGCAGCGTGATCAGGAACATGTGCCAGTTGCTGTTCTCGAAGTCGGCAACCGGCAGGCCGACGCCGAGCTTCACGGCCGCGCTGCCGTCGAACGCAGCGAAATAGGCGCGTGCGAGCGCGCTGCGTTGCGCGGTGAAGCGTTCGAGGTGCGGCAACTGGCCGAGGCCGACGCGTGCGGCGACGTCGGTCAGGTTGTACTTGCCGCCGAGCACGTCGCAGTCCATCCCGTCGAAGCCCGTGCGCGTGATGCCCTGCAGCCGGTACTTCTGCGCGAGCGTCGCTTCTTCCTCGTTGTTCAGCACGAGTGCGCCGCCTTCGATCGTCGTCAGGTTCTTGTTCGCGTGGAAGCTGAACGACACGATGTCGCCGATCGCGCCGATGCGCTTGCCGTTCCACGTCGAACCGAATGCCTGCGCCGCATCCTCGATCACGCGCAGCTTGTGCGCGCGGGCGATCGCGTACAGGCGGTCCATGTCGACCGGCAGGCCGGACAGGAACACGGGGATGATCGCCTTCGTACGCGGCGTGATCGCCTGCTCGAGCTTGTCGAGGTCGATGTTGCGCGTGACGGGATCGATGTCGGCGAACACGGGCGTCGCGCCCGTCTCGATGATCACGTTGCTGGTCGAGACCCACGACGCCGGCGTCGTGATTACCTCGTCGCCGGCACCGACGCCCGCGATGCGCAGGCCGATCTCCAGCGTGCATGTGCCCGAATTGAACGCGCGGACCGGACGGCCGCCGCAGTACTCGGACAGCGCCGCTTCGAATTTCTGGCTCTGCGGGCCGGTGGTGATCCAGCCCGAGCGCAGCACTTCGACGACGCCCTGGATGGTTTCCTCATCGATCTCGGGGCGGGTGAACGGCAGAAACGGAGCGGTAGTCTGGCTCATGTACGCGTTGGCCTGTAATGGCGTGTAATAAAAGGGTCGGGCGATCCCGGCCGAAACCGGCATTAAACACCGGTTGGCGGAATCGCACCGTGATTTTTTGTAGGCGGACGCTTAACGCGCGCGGCGCGGCGTGCTCAGCTGCGTGCGAGCACCAGCACGCCGATCAGGATGATGCCGATGCCGACGAGCCGCTGGACCGACAGCACTTCACCGAACAGGTACCAGGCCGCGAACGCGTTGACGACGTAGCCGAGCGACAGCATCGGGTACGCGATCGACACGTCGACCCGCGACAGCCCGACGATCCAGACCACGACGCTCAGCACGTAGCAGCCCAGGCCGCCGATGATCGGCAATTGGGTCGCGATCTTCAGGCCAACCGGGATGATGTTCGCACGGCTGAATTCGAAGTGTCCAACGGCGTTGACGCCGGCTTTCAGCAGAAGTTGCGCACAGGCGTTGAGCATCACGCCGGTGATGATGCAGACGAACGAAACGGGATTCATGCGGCGGGCGTCCTTACGATTGCGGTTTCTCGACGATCACGCGGCGGTTGTCGCGTGCAATCACGCGCATCGGCACGCCTTGCTTGACCAGGGTGTCGTACTGGCCGGGCGGCATGATCGCGAGCGCATGGGTTTCCTGCTTCCAGCGCGTGATCCACTCGTCGACGGTCGGAATCCACTTGTTGGGCTCCATCGAGATCCCGAACGCCAGCTCGTCCTGGCGCTGGACCATGATCGTCGTGTGGCCCATATAGAACGGGAACGTGTGATCGAGCATCTCGATCGAGTAGAACGGCGTGTCGGCTGGCAGTTTCGCCAGTTCGGCGCGCACCGCCGGCGCGAGCAGCGCGCCCGAGCTGTAGCGGCCGAATTCGTCGTGACCGGTGCCGCCGATCGTGCCGAACGCGAGCCAGGCGGCGCCGAACGCGGCGAGTGCGGCGGCGACGCCCGCGCGGCGGTTCAGCCAGGCGGCCGCGAGCGTCAGCACGGCTGCGACTGCGAGGCCCGCGTACAGCCACATCTGGAACGCGCGATACAGCGCGTTCGGCGTGCGGGCATCGCCCTGGTATGCAAGGAAGATGATCCCGAACGCCGCGACGACGAGGAATACGAGGTAGCCGAGCAGGTGGCGGCGGAACCGGTCGGCGCTCATCAGCGGCAGATACGCGCCGATGATCAGCGCGAGCGCCGGCGCGACCGGCAGCACGTACGAGATCAGCTTCGAATGCGACGCGCTGAAGAACAGGAAGATGAATGCGCTCCAGATCAGCAGCACGAGCATCGGCGAGAAGCCGTTCGGCTGGCGCGGCATCCGCAGCGCATGGCGGAGGCTCTGCCATGCGACCGACAGCCACGGCAGGAAGCCGACCAGCAGCACGGGCACGAAGTAGTAGAGCGGGCCCGGGCGGTTCTGTTCCGGGGTCAGGTACCGGCGGAACTGCTGGACGATGAAGAAGAAGTTGAAGAACTCGGGGTTGCGCTGCTGGACGAGCACGAACCACGGCGTGACGATCGCGAAGAAGATCACGAGGCCGCTCACCAGGTACAGGCGCTTCCACAGCGCCCAGTCGCGTGCGATCAGCGTGTAGAGCACGAGCACGGCGCCGGGCAGGATCAGGCCGACGAGGCCCTTCGACAGCACCGCGAACGCCATCGCGCCCCAGCACGCCCACATCCAGCCGCGCGCCGCGGCCGGGCGCAGCCCGGGCCGCTGCGCGAGCAGCAGCGAGCACAGCGACAGCGACATCCAGAACGCGAGCCCCATGTCGAGCGCGTTGAAGTGGCCCATCAGGTTCCAGTACGGCGACGACGCGAGCACGACGGCGGCGAGGAAGCCCGACAGCGGGTTGAACAGGCGCGCGCCGGTGTAGCCGACCAGCAGGATGCCTGCGAAGCTCGCGACGGCCGTGTAGAGGCGCGCCTGCCATTCGCCGATGCCGAACCACGCGAACGTGAGCGCGTTCAGCCAGGTCTGCAGCGGCGGCTTCTCGAAATACTTGTAGCCGTTGTAGCGCGGCGTGATCCAGTCGCCGGTGACGAACATCTCGCGCGCCATTTCCGCGTAGCGGCCTTCGTCGCTCGGGATCAGGTGGCGCAGCCCGAGCGGCGCGAACCAGACGATCGCGAGTGCGACGACGAGGAGGACGAGCGTGATGCGATTGAGCGGTAGCCTCGACGGCGTATCGTTCATGGATTTTCAGCCTGTTGGTTATTGTGACGGGCCGCCGGCGGGTTGCGCCGGGGGCGGGCGGCCTGGCCGGGCCGATCCGGGGGATCGACCCGCTGCGCCGGCCCGAGTTTTACCGCATCGGGGATTAACGTTCAATTAAGAGCGCGGCGGCGACTTTGCGGCCCTCGGCCATCAGGATGTTGTAGGTGCGGCAGGCGGCCTGGAAATCCATCGTCTCGACGCCGATCCGCTTGGCCGTGAGCGCCGCGACCAGCCGCGGGTGCGGGAAGCGCAGCCGCGCGCCGCTGCCGAAGATCACGAGTTCGGGTGTCGGGTCGAGCAGCATCGCGAAATGCTCGGGCGCGAGCGCGTCGAACGACGACACGGGCCATGCCTGGACCGGCGCGCCGGGCAGCACGATGACGCTCGTTTCGTGGCGTTCGAGATTGACGTCGACATAATCGGGGCCGTAGCCGGTGACGGTGTTGAGCGCGCCGCTCGCGTCCTGGTGCAGTTTCAAATCGGTATTCCGCGGTTCCGTAGGGGAATGTGTCGCAGGGCCACACGGGCCCGGATGGCCGGTTTCGCTTGCCTGAGCACGCGGGACGCCTGACGGCGCGGGCCCGACGCGGCTATGGTGCATTGCGAAAGTCAGCCAAAATCCGCTAAATTATAACTTTTTGGTCGCCCCCGGGCGCCACTTGCGTCGCGCGTCGCCACAAGCCGCGCCCGACCGCCCGCTTTTTCCCAGTCTAGACAGCGCGCACAGACCGGCCGCTTTCCAGTTTTGATCCCGTCCCCCCGGCCGCGAGGCCAACCCAGGAACCGTGTCGTCGTGAAACCGATTCAGAAGTCGAACAAGCTGCTCAACGTCTGCTACGACATCCGTGGCCCGGTGCTCGAGCACGCGAAGCGCCTCGAGGAAGAAGGCCACCGCATCATCAAGCTGAACATCGGCAATCTCGCGCCGTTCGGTTTCGACGCGCCGGACGAGATCATCCAGGACATGATCCGCAACCTGCCGACGTCGTCCGGCTATTCGGATTCGAAGGGCGTGTTCTCGGCGCGCAAGGCCGTGATGCACTACACGCAGGAAAAGGGCGTCGTGGGCGTCGGCCTCGACGACATCTACATCGGCAACGGCGCGTCCGAGCTGATCGTGATGGCGACCCAGGGGCTCTTGAACGACGGCGACGAAGTGCTGCTGCCGGCCCCCGACTACCCGCTGTGGACGGCGGCGGTCAGCCTGTCGGGCGGCACGCCGGTGCATTACATCTGCGACGAGCAGAACGCGTGGATGCCGGATCTCGACGACATCCGCCGCAAGATCACGCCGAACACGAAGGCGATCGTCGTGATCAACCCCAACAACCCCACGGGTGCGCTTTATTCAGACGAATTGCTGCTCGAGCTGCTCGCGATCGCGCGTGAGCACGGGCTGATCGTGTTCGCCGACGAGGTGTACGACAAGATCGTCTACGACGGCCTCGAGCACACGGCGCTGGGCTCGCTGTCGGAGGACGTGATTACCGTCACGTTCAACAGCCTGTCGAAGAGCTATCGCTCGTGCGGCTACCGCGCGGGCTGGATGGCCGTGTCGGGCCTCGGCGGCGACAACCGCCGGCGCGCGAAGGACTACCTCGAGGGGCTCGGCATCCTGTCGTCGATGCGCCTGTGCGCGAACGTGCCTGGGCAGTTCGCGATCCAGACGGCGCTCGGCGGCTACCAGAGCATCAACGAGCTGATCGTGCCGAGCGGGCGCCTGTACAAGCAGCGCGAGCTCGCGTACGACATGCTCACGTCGATCCCGGGTGTGACCTGCGTGAAGCCGCAGGCCGCGCTGTACATGTTCCCGCGCCTCGACCCGAAGCTTTATCCGATCCAGAACGACCAGCAGTTCATTCTCGACCTGCTGCTCGAGGAGCGCGTATTGCTCGTACAGGGCACGGGCTTCAACTGGACGACGCCGGATCACTTCCGCGTGGTCTTCCTGCCGAACCTCGACGACCTGACCGATTCGATCAACCGGATCGCACGCTTCCTCGACGGCTACCGCAAGCGCCATTCGGCCTGAGCGGCACGACCACACGGCTCTCACTATTTCTTACTCATCGATCACACGCAGCATGGAACCGATCAAAGTTGGCCTGTTGGGCTTCGGCACGGTAGGCAGCGGCACCTTCACGGTGCTGGGCCGCAACCAGGAAGAAATCAAGCGACGCGCGGGGCGCGGCATCGAGGTGACGCGCATTGCGGTGCGCAACCCGGCCAAGGCGCTGGCTGCGCTTGGCGGCGACGCCGGCGCCGCGCAGATCACCGACGATTTCAACGCAGTCGTCGATGATCCGTCGATCGCGATCATCGCCGAGATGATTGGCGGCACGGGCATCGCGCGCGAGCTCGTGCTGCGCGCGATCGCGAACGGCAAGCACGTCGTGACGGCCAATAAGGCGCTGCTCGCGGTGCACGGCACCGAGATCTTCGAGGCCGCGCGTGCGAAGGGCGTGATGGTCGCGTTCGAGGCAGCCGTCGCCGGCGGCATCCCGATCATCAAGGCGCTGCGCGAAGGCCTGACCGCGAACCGCATCCAGTACATCGCGGGCATCATCAACGGCACGACCAACTACATCCTGTCGGAAATGCGCGATCGCGGGCTCGACTTTGCGACCGCGCTGAAGGCCGCGCAGGAGCTCGGCTACGCGGAAGCCGATCCGACCTTCGACATCGAAGGCGTCGACGCCGCGCACAAGGCGACGATCATGAGCGCGATCGCGTTCGGCGTGCCGGTGCAGTTCGAGCGCGCGTACGTCGAGGGCATCAGCAAGCTCGACGCGACCGACATCCGCTACGCGGAAGAACTCGGCTACCGGATCAAGCTGCTCGGCATCACGCGCCGCGCCGAAAACGGCATCGAGCTGCGCGTGCATCCGACGCTGATCCCGGAGAAGCGTCTGCTCGCGAACGTCGAGGGCGCGATGAACGCGGTCGTCGTGCACGGCGACGCGGTCGGCACGACGCTGTACTACGGCAAGGGCGCGGGCGCGGAGCCGACCGCATCGGCCGTGGTCGCGGATCTCGTCGACGT
Source organism: Burkholderia sp. Se-20378 (assembly GCF_017104665.1). NCBI lineage: Bacteria > Pseudomonadati > Pseudomonadota > Betaproteobacteria > Burkholderiales > Burkholderiaceae > Burkholderia > Burkholderia sp. Se-20378. The sequence goes on from NZ_JAAGPG010000297.1 coordinate 8,202, forward strand.
CACGCGCCTGCACACGGCGGACCCGGAGCATCGCGTGCCGCACCTCGCGTTCCAGCCCGACAGCCTGTCGAACACGCCGATCCTGCCGATCGAAGAAGTGACCAGCGGCTACTACCTGCGCCTGCGCGTCGCCGATCAAACCGGCGTGCTGGCCGACATCACGCGCATCCTCGCCGCATCGGGCATCTCGATCGACGCGCTGCTGCAGAAGGAATCGGAGCAGATCGACGACGCGAAGGGCGAAACCGACATCATCCTGATCACGCACGTCACGGTCGAGAAGAACGTGAATGCGGCGATCGCGCAGATCGAGAGCCTCGCGACGGTGGTATCGAAGGTGACGAAGCTGCGCATGGAAGCGCTGAACTGAGCTGAGGACGACATGAATTACATCTCCACGCGCGGCGCCGGCATCGGCGAGCGCCACACGTTCTCCGACATCCTGCTCGGCGGTCTCGCGAAGGACGGCGGGCTCTACCTGCCGGCCGAGTATCCGACGGTGTCCGCCGACGAGCTCGCACGCTGGCGCACGCTGTCGTACGCGGATCTCGCGTTCGAGATCCTGTCGAAGTTCTGCGACGACGTGCCGGCCGACGACCTGCGCGCGATCACGCGTCGCACGTACACGGCCGACGTGTACCGCAACACGCGCCATGGCGAGAACGCGTCCGACATCACGCCGCTGAAGACGCTCGGCACCGAGAACGGCGCGCCGATCTCGCTGCTCGAACTGTCGAACGGCCCGACGCTCGCGTTCAAGGACATGGCGATGCAGCTGCTCGGCAACCTGTTCGAGTACACGCTCGCGAAGCACGGGCAGACGCTGAACATTCTCGGCGCGACGTCCGGCGACACGGGCAGCGCGGCCGAATACGCGATGCGCGGCAAGGCCGGCGTGCGCGTGTTCATGCTGTCGCCGCACAAGAAGATGAGCGCGTTCCAGACGGCCCAGATGTTCAGTCTGCAGGACCCGAACATCTTCAACCTCGCGGTCGAAGGCGTGTTCGACGATTGCCAGGACATCGTGAAGGCCGTGTCGAACGATCATGCGTTCAAGGCGCAGCAGAAGATCGGCACGGTCAACTCGATCAACTGGGCGCGCGTCGTCGCGCAGGTCGTGTACTACTTCAAGGGCTACTTCGCGGCCACGCAATCCAACGCCGAGCGCGTGTCGTTCACGGTGCCGTCGGGCAACTTCGGCAATGTCTGCGCAGGTCACATCGCGCGGATGATGGGGCTGCCGATCGCGAAGCTCGTGGTCGCGACCAACGAGAACGACGTGCTCGACGAGTTCTTCCGCACGGGCGCGTATCGCGTGCGCAGCGCCGAGAACACCTATCACACGAGCAGCCCGAGCATGGACATCTCGAAGGCGTCGAACTTCGAGCGCTTCGTGTTCGACCTGCTCGGCCGCGATCCGGCACGCGTGATGCAGCTGTTCCGCGACGTCGAGGAGAAGGGCGGCTTCGATCTCGCGGCAAGCGGCGATTTCTCGCGCGTCGCCGAGTTCGGTTTCGTGTCGGGCCGCAGCAGCCACACGGACCGCATCGCGACGATCCGCGACGTGTTCTCGCGCTACGACACGATGATCGATACGCATACGGCCGACGGCGTGAAGGTCGCGCGCGAGCATCTCGACGCCGGCGTGCCGATGGTCGTGCTCGAGACGGCGCAGCCGATCAAGTTCGGCGAGACGATTCGCGAAGCACTCGATCGCGAAGCCGAGCGGCCGGCCGCATTCGACGGGCTCGAGGCGCTGCCGCAGCGTTTCGAGGTCGTGAGTGCCGATGCACAGCAGGTGAAGGACTTCATCGCGGCCCATACGGGCGCATGACGCACGGCCGGGCCACGGGCCCGGCTGCGCACAACGGCCGGAATGCCGATTCGTCGAACGGATCGGGGTTCCGGCCGTTTCGTTTGGCAGTTGCCAAGCAGCGGTCGTCACAATGCGGACGAAACAAGTGTCAGACCGGCGCATTCGCGCGAATCACAGTTTCCGCATGTCGGCCATATCGCGCGCCCGCGCGACGGCGTCGCTACAATGACGTATTGAATCCAACGATCCCCGATTCCATCGATGTCGAATCCGAATCCCGCGGCGCCGCGTGCGCCGATGCTGTCGACCGGCGAGGCGCTCGCCGCGCTGCTCGATGCCGCGAAGCCGTTGCCCGGCGCCGAGACCGTCGCCACGCTCGACGCGCTCGGCCGTGTGC
>NZ_JAAGPG010000028.1:0-240 GCF_017104665.1 Burkholderia sp. Se-20378
GGGAGGTGGTAAGTGAGAGAAGGATTGAGGTGAGGTGTAGAGATGTAAGAAATGTGGCGTGGGAGTTATGGTAGAGTTGATGGGGAGAGTAAGTATGATGGTACTGGGTGTTGGGTGTGGTGGAGCTGAGAGGATTGAGTGGAGGATGTAGGTATCGTATAGGGAACAGTGTAGGACATGAGTGCTTGAGGATATGTTGAGAGTGTTTAGGTGTTGTTTTTTTTTTTTTTTTTACTGCTC
>NZ_JAAGPG010000029.1:0-38896 GCF_017104665.1 Burkholderia sp. Se-20378
TCACGCGCTTGCGGTAGAAGAAGCGCACCGGCCACTCGTAGCCGGCGCCGTCGGTGCGGTTGCCGAGCCCGACGAGCGGGCCGCGCGCCCAGCTGGCGACCCAGGCCGTCTTGATGAGGCCCTGGCAGTCGATCACGAGGTCGTACTGCTCGGCCGCGAGGCGCCGGCGGAACGCACGAATCTCGCGCCACGTGGCGCCCGAGAACGGCTTCTTGCGCCAGCGGCGCAGCGAGAACGGCAGCACGTTGCGCACGCCGTCGACGAGCTTGACCAGGTCGACGAAGCTTTCCTCGACGAGCCAGTCGATCTGCGCATCGGGGTGGCGGCGCCGGATATCGGCGATCACCGGCATGTTGTGCACGACGTCGCCCAGCGACGACACGCGCACGATCAGGATCTTTTGCACGCTGAAAAAACGCCGGCAGGCAGCCGGCGACAAGCATAAAGGGGGGATTTTATCCCGCCCGGCGGTCCAGACAGACAAAAAGCGGCCGCACGCCCTTGGCGTGCGCCGCTTTTCAGGGATGGCGCGACGATCGGACACACCGTCGCGCCGGTGGCGGCCCGCCGGCCGCCGAGGCTCAGAACGGCAGCTTGACGTCCGGCTTCGCGGCCGTCAGCACGCGGCGGAAGTCCTCCTGGATGCGCTTGAGCCCTTCCTGCGTCTCCGACTCGAAACGCATCACGACGACCGGCGTCGTGTTCGACGAACGCGCGAGGCCGAAGCCGTCCGGGTACTCGACACGCAGGCCGTCGATCGTCACGACTTCCTCGGCGCCGTCGAACTTCGCCTCTTTCTGCAGCTTGTCGATCAGGCGGAAGTTCTCGCCTTCGTCGAGCCACAGCTGCAGTTCGGGCGTGCTCATCGCGTCCGGCAGCCCGTTCAGCAGCGCGCTCGGATCGGCCGTCTTCGTGAGGATCTCGAGCAGGCGCGCACCCGTGTAGAGACCGTCGTCGAAGCCGTACCAGCGATCCTTGAAGAACACGTGGCCGCTCATTTCACCGGCGAGCGGCGCACCCGTCTCGCGCAGCTTCGCCTTCACGAGCGAGTGGCCCGTCTTCCACATCAGCGGCTCGCCGCCCTTCGACTTGATCCACTGCGCGAGGTGGCGCGTGCACTTCACGTCATAGATGATCTGCGCGCCCGGGTTGCGCGACAGCACTTCTTCCGCGAACAGCATCAGCTGGCGGTCCGGATAGATGATCTGGCCGTCCTTCGTGACAACGCCGAGGCGGTCGCCGTCGCCGTCGAACGCGAAGCCGATCTCGGCGTCGGTGTCCTTCAGCGCCTGGATCACGTCCTGCAGGTTTTCCGGATGGGCGGGATCGGGGTGATGGTTCGGGAACGTGCCGTCGATGTCGGTGAAGCGCTCGACGAGCTCGCAGCCGAGCGCCTTGAACAGGCGCGTCGCGAGCGGGCCGGCCACGCCGTTGCCGGCGTCGACGACGAGCTTCATCGGGCGGGCCGGCTTGATGTCGCCGACGATGCGCGCGATGTATTGATCGGCCACGTCGAACTCTTCGTACGAGCCGTTGCCCGTCTCGAAACGCTCGTCGACGATGCGCTGGTACAGCGCCTGGATCTGCTCGCCGTAGATCGCGGCGCCGCGCAGCACCATCTTGAAGCCGTTGTAGTCGGGCGGGTTATGGCTGCCCGTGACGACGATGCACGAATCGACGCGGCGCTCGCCGCCCTTCAGCGCAAGCGGGACGTTCGCCGCGAAATAGCCGACCGGCGTGGGCACCATGCCGACGTCGACGACGTCGACGCCCGCCGCACGCAGGCCGTCGGCCAGCGCGCCGACGAGGTCCGGCCCGGACAGGCGGCCGTCGCGCGCGACGACCACCGCATCGCCGCCCTGCGCGCGCACTTCGCTGCCGAATGCCCGGCCGATTCCGCGCGCGGTGTCGGTGTCGAGCGTCTTGCCGACCACGCCACGAATGTCATATGCCTTGAAGATGGATTGGGAGATCATCGATTCTCTTCTCTCAGTTGCGTGCATGGAAAATTGTCTGGCTTGCCTGGCCGCCGCTCGCCGGTGCCGCGCATGATACATGCTGGCCCGGCACGGAGTGAAACCGCTGGCGCGGAACGGCGGGAGCGACCCCGATCCCACTTATAATCGCGGGTTTTGATGACGCGCATACCGCCCATTTTAATGCCTAGCCGTCCCGTCGCCGCCAACCTGCAGCCCCCGGGCGCCCTGCCGGCCGCCTTGCGCGCACGCCGCTGCCGCGCATGCTGAAGCGCTTCGGCAACCCGGATGTCGCGAAGGCCGTCGCGAATCTCGTCTGGCTGGGGCTCGAACGGCTCACGCAGATCGGCGTCGCGATCGCGATCAGCGGCCTGCTGGCCCGTTATTTCGGGCCAGATGTGTTCGGCAAATGGCAGTATGCGAATACGCTCCTCCTGGTACTGGCGCCGCTCACTTGGGTGTGCGGCGCGGAAATCCTCGTCCCGACCATCGTCCAGCGCCCGCCCGCCCAGCTCGGCGCGGTGCTCGGCAGCGCATTCGCGCTGCGCATCGCCGTCTCCGTCGCCGCGCTCGTCGCGACCTGGATCGCGATCGCCGCGGGCGCCTTCGATCCGCTGGTCGGCGCGATGCTCGCGGGCCTCGCGGTCACGATGGTATTCCGCGAGCCGTTCGTCGGCGTCATCAACGCGTGGCTGCAGAGCATGACCTACAGCAAGCCGCAGCTCGTCACCAGCATGGTCACCGCGCTGGTGAAGGCGCTGCTCGTCTGGCTGCTGGTCCGCGCGGCCGCGGGCCCCGCCCGCTTCGCGTGGCTGTGGGCGCTCGAGGCCGCCGCAATCGGCTTCGCGCTGCTGCTGTACTACCGCCATCGTAACGGCGGCGCGCTCGGCTGGACGTTCGACAAACCGCTGTTCAGGCACTTTGCGACGGCCGGCACCGTGTTCTGGCTCGGCCTCATCTGCATGTACCTGTTCCTGAAGCTCGACCGCCTGATGCTCGAGCGTCATGTATCGTTCGCCGATCTCGGCCGCTACTCGGCCGCGCAGCAGCTCAACGAGAACTGGATCACGCTCGCGCTGATGCTCGCGCAGACGATCGCGCCCGCCTTCGTCTACCGCGTGCAGGACGTCGCGCGGCTGCGCCGCAACATCGTCCGGCTGATCGCGATGACGGCCTGCCTGATGACGGCCGGCGCGCTCGTGCTCGACGCCGCCGCCCCGCTGATCGTCGGCAAGGTGTTCGGCCACGGCTACGAGGCGTCGGTCGACATCTTCCGCTGGGCTGTCTGGCTGTCGGTGCCCGCCGGCATCGAGGCGATAGGCAATCTTATCGTTCTCAAATATCAAGCAAAATTCGTGTTGCTGTCGAAATGGCTGCTCGCGCTCGCGATCGCCGCGCTCGTCAACCTGTTCGCGATCCCGCGGCTCGGCCTGTACGGCGCGCTCGTCGGGCTGGCGGCCGGCTACCTGGCCGCCGCCGCCGTCAATTTTTATTACATCCGTTTCAAGCTGCGACCATGACGTCCCCTGATTGCCCGACCCCGCTCGACGACGTGGCCGTGCTGATGCCGGCCTACAACGGGCACGATGACGTCGTTCGGACCCTCGCCTCGTTTCGCGAGGACACGCCCGTGCACGTGCTGATCGTCGATGACGGCAGCACGCCGCCGATCGTCGCGCCCGACCTGCCCGGCCTCACAATCGACGTGCTGCGCATGCCGCAGAACGGCGGCATCGAGCGTGCGCTCGCGGCCGGCATCGACGCGCTCGCCGTGCGCGGCTTCCGCTATGCGGCGCGCATCGACGCAGGCGATCTCGCCGCGCCGCAGCGCCTCGCGAAGGAGCGCGCGTATCTCGGCGCCCACCCGCGCGTGGCCTGCGTCGGCATGTGGACGCAGGTCGTGTCCCGCGCCGGCGAGCCGCGCTTCATGCTGACCCCGCCCGCCGATCCGCGTACGCTGCGCCGCACGCGCTTCCTGCGCTCGCCGCTCGTGCACCCGTCGGTCATGTTGCGCATCGACGCCGTGCGTGAAGTGGGGAACTATCGTGCGAAATACCGGGCGGCCGAGGATCTCGATCTTTTTTTGCGGTTAATGCAACGCTACGATTGCGCGAACCTGCCGGAACTGGGCCTCTATTACGAATTGAACGAGGGCGGGATCAGTGCGACCAAGCGCCGGCGCCAGCTGGTGTCGACGCTCACGCTGCTGCTGAGCCACTTCAACGCGCTGAACCCGTATGACTGGGCCGGCCTCGCCAAGAACCTGCTGCATTTCGTGACGCCGTACCGTACGTTGCAGCGGATCAAGCAGACGCTGTTCGCCGCGCGGCCGTCCGCGTGACGCCCATTCATTCAGCGTATCCGGCATTTACGACGCTTTATTTATTCTTTTTTTCATGTCCGCCACCTCCCCGCTGCGCATTGCGCTCGTCTGCAACACGGCCTGGGCGATCTACACGTATCGCCACGGGCTGATCCGTGCGCTCGTCGCGCGCGGCGCCGAGGTCGTCGTCATTGCACCGCACGACCGCACGGTGCCGTTGCTCGAGCAGATGGGCTGCCGCTACGTGGCACTCGCGGTCGCGTCGAAAGGCACCAGCCCGCGCGAGGATCTCGGCACGCTCGCCGCGCTGGTGCGCCACTACCGCGCGCTGAAGCCCGATCTCGTGTTCCATTACACGATCAAGCCGAACATCTACGGCTCGGTCGCCGCGTGGCTCGCGCGCGTGCCGTCGATCGCGGTGACGACCGGGCTCGGCTACGTCTTCATCCAGAAGAGCCGCGCGGCGAGCGTCGCGAAGCGCCTGTACCGGTTCGCGTTCCGCTTCCCGCGTGAAGTGTGGTTCCTGAACCGCGACGATCTCGCGACCTTCACCGACGAACAGTTGCTCGCGCATCCCGATCGTGCGCGGCTGCTGCACGGCGAAGGCGTCGATCTCGAGCAGTTCGCGCCCGTGCCGCTGCCCGCTGGCGACGCGCCCGTCTTCATCCTGATCGGCCGGCTGCTGTGGGACAAGGGCGTGCGCGAATACGTGGAGGCTGCGCGCATCGTGCGCGCCCGCCTCCCGAATGCGCGCTTCCAGTTGCTCGGGCCGCTCGGCGTCGACAATCCGAGCGCGATCGGCCGCGCGGATGTCGATGCGTGGATCGGCGAAGGCGTGATCGAATATCTCGGCGAAGCGCACGACGTGCGCCCGCATCTCGCGGCGGCCGACTGCGTCGTGCTGCCGTCGTACCGCGAAGGCGTGCCGCGCACGCTGATGGAAGCGTCGGCGATGGGCCGCCCGATCGTCGCGACCGACGTGCCGGGCTGCCGCGACGTCGTCGCCGACGGCGAAACAGGCTTCCTGTGCCGCGTGCGCGACAGCGCGAGCCTCGCGGAGCAGTTGCTCCGCATCATCGAACTCGGAACGGCCGGACGCGACGCGATGGGCGCGCGCGGCCGGCAGAAGGTCACGGCGGAATTCGACGAACAGCAGGTCGTCGAACGCTACCGGCGTACTATCCATTCGTTAACCGGTATCACCCTCTGAAGGAGCGCATCAGCAATGACCGCTAAAGGCACCATCCTCGTTACCGGCGGCGCGGGCTACATCGGCTCGCACACGGCCGTCGAGCTGCTCGACAATGGCTACGATGTCGTGATCGTCGACAACCTCGTCAACAGCAAGGCCGAATCCGTGCGCCGCATCGAGCGGATCACGGGCAAGACGCCTGCGTTTCATCAGGTCGACGTGTGTGACGAAGCCGCGCTCGCCAAGGTATTCGATGCACACCCGATCACCGGCACGATCCATTTCGCGGCGCTCAAGGCCGTCGGCGAATCGGTCGCGAAGCCGCTCGAGTACTACCAGAACAACATCGGCGGCCTGCTCGCCGTGCTCAAGGTGATGCGCGAGCGCAACGTCAGGAAGTTCGTGTTCAGCTCGTCCGCGACCGTGTACGGCGTGCCCGAGCGCTCGCCGATCGATGAATCGTTCCCGCTGTCCGCGACGAACCCGTACGGCCAGTCGAAGCTGATCGCCGAGCAGATCCTGCGCGATCTCGAGGTTTCCGACCCGTCGTGGCGAATTGCCACGCTGCGCTACTTCAACCCGGTCGGCGCACACGCGAGCGGGCTGATCGGCGAGGATCCGGCCGGCATCCCGAACAACCTGATGCCGTATGTCGCGCAGGTCGCGGTCGGCAAGCTGGAAAGGCTGCGCGTGTTCGGTTCCGACTACCCGACGCCGGACGGCACCGGCGTGCGCGACTACATCCACGTCGTCGATCTCGCGAAGGGGCACATCGCCGCACTCGACTCGCTCGCGAAACGCGATGCGAGCTTCGTCGTGAACCTCGGTACGGGCCAGGGCTACAGCGTGCTGGAAGTCGTGCGCGCGTTCGAAAAGGCATCGGGCCGCCCGGTGCCGTACGAGCTCGTCGCGCGCCGCCCGGGCGACATCGCGGAGTGCTATGCGAACCCGCAGGCCGCGGCCGACATCATCGGCTGGCGCGCGACGCTCGGCATCGAAGAAATGTGTGCCGATCACTGGCGATGGCAGGAGGGGAACCCGCGCGGTTTTGTATAATCCGCTGTCCATTTTTCGAGCGATCCCATGCTCAGCTTCGCGTCCGGCTTTATCGTCTCCCTGCTCGTCACGCTGTTCATCGTGCGCTATGCGCACCTTCACGAGAAATTCTCGATCGACAGCGATCTGGCCGGCGTGCAGAAATTCCACGTGCGGCCCGTGCCGCGGGTCGGGGGCATCGGGATCCTCGCGGGCGTCGTTGCATCGGCGCTGCTGCTCACGCAGCGCTACCCGACGATCGCCGGCAGCATTCTCGGCGTCGTAGCCTGCGGAATGCCGGCCTTCCTGTCCGGCCTCGTCGAGGACCTGACCAAGCGCGTGTCGCCGCGCGCGCGGCTGCTCTGCACGATGGGCGCGGCCGCGCTCGCGTTCTGGCTGATGAACATTGCAGTCACGCGCATCAGCGTGCCGCCGCTCGACTTCCTGCTCGGTTATGTCGCCATTTCGGCCTTCGTCACCGTGCTCGCGGTTGCGGCGCTCGCGAACGCAGTCAACATCATCGACGGCTTCAACGGGCTCGCGTCGATGGTCAGCTTCATGATGTTCGCGTCGCTCGCGTACGTGGCGTTCCAGGTCCGCGACCCGGTCGTCATGTCCGCGTCGATCATCATGATGGGCGCCGTGCTCGGCTTCTTCCTGTGGAATTTCCCGGCCGGACTGATCTTCCTCGGTGACGGCGGCGCGTACTTCATCGGCTTCATGCTCGCGGAGCTCGCGATCATGCTCGTGATGCGCAACCGCGAGGTGTCCGCGTGGTACCCGGTGCTACTGTTCATGTACCCGATCTTCGAGACCTGCTTCTCGATCTACCGGAAGAAATTCATCCGCGGCATGTCGCCCGGCATCCCGGACGGCGTGCACCTGCACATGCTCGTGTACAAGCGGCTGATGCGCTGGGCCGTCGGCACGAAGCACGCGCACGACCTGACACGCCGCAATTCGCTGACGTCGCCGTACCTGTGGCTGCTGTGCCTCGTCGCGGTGATACCCGCGACACTGTTCTGGCGGCACACGGTGCACCTGTTCGTGTTCGTCGTGCTGTTTGCGCTGACCTATGTGTGGCTGTATATCAGCATCGTGCGGTTCCGTGCGCCGCGGTGGATGGTGGTGCGCAAGAACCGGCACAGTCGCTGAACCGTTCGCAGCCGCACATGAAAAAAGCGCCCCGAGGGGCGCTTTTCTTTTGGGCCGGCTGGCCGCCGCTTGGCGACCGCAACGACCTCGGCGTCAGCGGTTGGACGCCACCCGCACGCTCTTCAGCGCCGGAACCGCGGCCGTCTGATATTCGGGCACCCAGCGCCGCAAGTCGCGTCGCACTTCGTCATCCGGCAGCACACGATGCTGCATCAGCCATGGCAGCAGCTCGTCGAGGAAATTGTCCGGCACTTCCCGCGCACGCGCGATCCGCAGCTTCGGATGCGGGGTGCGCGTCGTCGCCTCGTCGTCCGCTAGCAACTCCTCGTAGAGCTTCTCGCCCGGCCGCAGCCCGGTGAATTCGATCCGGATCTGCTCTTCCGAGAAGCCGTACAGACGGATCAGGTCGCACGCGAGATCGACGATTTTCACCGGCTCGCCCATGTCGAGAATGAAGATCTCGCCGCCATGCCCCATGCTCGACGCCTGCAGCACGAGCTGCGACGCTTCCGGAATCGTCATGAAGAAACGCGTGATCTCCGGGTGCGTGACCGTGACCGGGCCGCCCTTCGCGATCTGCTGCTGGAACTTCGGAATCACGCTGCCCGCGCTGCCGAGCACGTTGCCGAACCGCACGGTCTCGAACTGGGTACGCTCGCTCGTCTGCTGCAGCGCCTGGCAGGCCATTTCGGCAAGACGCTTGCTCGCGCCCATCACGTTGGTCGGATTGACGGCCTTGTCGGTCGAGATCAGCACGAAATGGCGCACGTCATGGCGAATCGCCGCGCGGGCCACCCGATACGTACCAAGGACGTTGTTGCGCAGCGCCTGCCACGCGTTGTGCTCCTCCATCAGCGGCACGTGCTTGTACGCGGCCGCATGGAACACGATGTGCGGCGCGTGGCGCGACATCACCTGGTCGAGCAGCAGCGAATCCTTCGCATCGCCGATGATCGGCAGGACCGGGAGATCGGGGAAGCGCTCGCGCAGTTCCTCGATCAGCCGGTACATTGCGTATTCCGACAGGTCGAACGCAACGAGTTGCGCGGGCGCGAAGCGCAGGATCTGCCGGCACAGCTCGGAGCCGATCGACCCGCCCGCACCCGTCACCATCACGACGCGGCCACGCAGCAGCGCCTCGACGTGCGGCGTGTCGATCGTCACGGCGTCGCGACCGAGCAGATCCTCGAGATCGATGTTCCGCACCTGCGACAGGAAGCCCTGCCCCGGCATCAGCGCGGTCAGCGACGGCAGCACCATCGCCTTCACGCCGGCCCGCACGCACAGCGTCGCGACGCGGCGCTGCGTTTCGACCGACGCTGAGGGAATCGCGATGATCGCGTATTCGACCTTCATTGCGTCGGTCCAGTGCTTGAGGTCGTTGAACGAACCCAGTACCTTGTAGCCGTAGATTTCGCGGCCCTGCTTCGTGACGTCGTCGTCGAGCAGACCGACGAGGCGCCACTCGCCCGAGCGGGACAGTTCGCGCGCGAGGCTCGCGCCGGCCGTACCGGCGCCGAGCACCAGCACCGGCTTGCCCTTCCCGACCAGCCCGCCATACAGGTAATACTCCTTCGTCGCGCGATACAGCGCGCGCGCGCCGCCCATCGCCAGGAACAGCATCAGCGGCGACACGAGCAACACCGAACGCGGAATGATCGGCACCGGCTGGAACATCACGGCGCCGATCATCACGATCACGCCGCCGCCGCAAACCGCCTTCGCGATACGCATCAAGTCGGGCAGGCTCGCGAACACCCACAGCCCGCGATACAGGCCGAACACGTGGAACATCAGCGCGTAGACGGGAAGGACCCAGACGAGCGCCTTCAGCGCTCCACCCATGAAATCGGACGGGACGCTGCCGTTGAAACGAACGAGATAAGCGAACAACCATGCGGCGGCAACCGCCGTCAGGTCAAACAGAAAAGCGCTCAGCGAAAGCCATGATGCTTTGGATCGCAACATCGGTGGCAGACCTCAAGAATTGTTATTGGAGGCCGTCTGAACCCGGCGCCAGCGGACGTCGATTGTGAACCCGATACACATGAGCACGCCATACCATGCAACACATGACAACCATTGCTGCTGTACAGCACGGCCCTCAGCCCACAAAGCAACGATTATGCCTGCGAGCATGATGAGGTACCAGTAAACAGCGGTACGCCTATGGCCGATGCCAAGGCGAACCATTCTCTGATAATAATGCTCCCGATGCGCTTGCCAAAATTTTTCTCCCCGTAACAAACGTCTCGAGAGTGTTACAGATGCGTCAGCAATAAAGGGGGCGAATACCGTGGCGGGAAACCACACGCCCCAGATCGCTTCGCGCCAACCCCAATAACCGAGCGCGCCGGCCAGGAAGCCGAGCGGAATAGAGCCCGCATCGCCGAGAAACAGCCGGGCCGGATGAAAATTCAACAGCAGGAAGCCGAACGCGGCGCCCGCGATCGCCACGCTGCCCGCGGCGAGTTCCGGTGCCATGTGCGCCCCCCCGAGCGCCGCGGCAGCATACGCGCCGAAACCGAACACCGCCATTCCGCCGGCAAGGCCGTCCGCACCGTCCATGAAGTTGTACAGATTGATCAGCCAAACCATCATGAAACCCGCGCCCGCGAGGAGCCACCATGGGGCGGCGGCCGGATAGGCGACGATCAGCGCAACGACCGCAATCAGATGCGTGGCGAACCGCACGCGCGCGGGCAGCCCGCGCCGGTCATCGATCTGCGACACGGCCGCCAGGCTCGTAGCAGCAGCAGCGATCAACCACATCTGCGGCGCGAACCACAGCAGCAAGACGACGCTCACCGGCACAATGCCCCAGCCGCCGACACGCGGGGTCGGACGGGTATGCAGCGAACGGTCGTTTGGAATATCCGTTGCGAGCCGCCACGCCAGCCCGGTGGCGAGCAACGCTCGGAGGATCATCGTCGACGCGGCCGCGGCGGCGACTGCCACCGCGAGTGCCGCGAACCACGTGGTAATCACGGGATGCATGTTGCCTATTGTCAAAGATCCCGCGAACGATACCACGCCGCGGTCTGGCTCAGACCATCGTCGATATCGCACGGCGGATACCAGCCGAGCACATCCCGAACGTGACGGGAATCCAGCCGCAGCTCGCCGACCAAACGCTCGACCTGTGACGTGCGCCCCGTCACGCGGCCGGCCAATCGTAACCAGGAAACCGGGACAGGAATGACGCGTGCGGGGGCATTCATACACGCCGCCAGCTTCACCACAAGTTCCGCCACCGACAAATCGTGCGCGTCGGCGACGTGGAATGTCTGACCTGCTGCACGTGGATCGAGCGCGCACTGCACCAGGACACCGGCGAGATTGTCGACGAAGATCATGCTACGACGCGCAGACACTGCCCCCAGCGGCAAAGGCATACCCTTGGACAGCGCACCCATCAGGCTCAGAAAATTGGCCCGCACGCCCGGCCCGTAGACGAGCGGAGGCCGAACGATCACGACCTCCATGCCCGATTCGCGACCATAGTCGGCGAGCGCGCGCTCGGCTTCAAGCTTCGAAATACCGTACGGATCCAGTGGGAGCGGGGCATCGTGCTCGGAGAGCGGTGGTCGCCCCGAGCTGCTCTCCGCAACGGCCTTGATACTGCTCACATATACGAATCGCGCGGCACCTGCTGCGCGCGCCGCTCGGGCAACGCGAAGCGAACCCTGCACGTTCGTCGCACGGTACGCGTCGAGTGGCTCGGTGGCATGATCGTGCATCACGTGAACGCGTGCGGCCAGATGAATCACCGCGTCACACTGCAACCCTGGCGGCCAGGCACGATCGATATCCACAAAATCGGGCCGGTCGTGGATCCACTCGCGTCCGGTACCGGACGGACCTTGCGCACGACGAACCAACCCGACGGTCTGTTCGCCACGCTGAAGCAATGCCCGAGACACCGCGCGCCCGACGAAGCCATTGGCTCCCGTCACTAGAATCACTTGAGACATGTCATCAACGGGAAACGGCGGGACACCCGAATGCATCGGCGCCGCCCGACGCCCCGCAAACCGCGCAGCGGCAGGCCAACATGCCCGGACGCCACGGAGGTGCGAAACAAGCGGCGAAACAAGCGCCGCCGCATGGCCTGGACCGGTCGATGCGTTCCCGACTGCTCCATGCGCGACAGCGGTTCGTCATATCAAGCAGCCGACCGGCTCAGGAAATCCTGATAGGCCGCCGCAATCCCTTCGCGCAGCGACGTTTGCGCCTGCCAGCCAAGCGCGCGCATACGGTCAACATTGAGTAGCTTGCGCGGCGTACCGTCCGGTTTGCTGGCGTCGAAGACGATGCGACCGTCAAATCCGACAACGCTCATCACCGTTTCCGCGAGCTCGCGAATCGTCACGTCCTCGCCGGTTCCAACGTTATACAAACCCTCGGCAATTCCCTGCTCCATCAGGAACACGCATGCGGCCGCAAGATCGTCCACGTAGAGGAACTCGCGCATCGGCCTGCCCGACCCCCACACCACGTACTCGCTATCGCCTCGTGCTTTCGCCTCGTGCGCCTTGCGGATCAGTGCAGGCAGAACGTGGCTGTTGTTCAGGTCGTAGTTATCGTTCGGGCCGTACAGGTTCGTCGGCATGACCGAGACGTAGTGGCGCCCGTGCTGACGATTGTAGCTTTCGCACATCTTCACGCCGGCGATCTTCGCGATCGCATACGGTTCGTTCGTCGGTTCGAGCGGACCGGTCAGAAGGTATTCCTCCCGGATCGGTTGCGGACACTCACGCGGATAGATGCAACTGGAACCCAGAAAGCAGAGCCGATCGACACCCGCGCGATGCGCACTGTCGATGATGTTCGTCTCGACGACCAGGTTCTCATAGATGAAGTCGGCGCCATACGTGTTGTTCGCGTAAATGCCGCCGACCTTCGCCGCCGCGACAAATACGTAGTCGGGCCGCTCCTCGCGCATGAACTCGCGCACCGCCGCCTGATCAAGAAGATCAAGCTGATCACGTGTACGCGTCAGGATGTTGGCGTATCCACGCGCCTCGAGGCAACGCACCAACGCAGATCCGACCATCCCGCGATGCCCGGCGACGAAAATCTTCGCATCCTTGTCGAGACTCTTCATCATTCACGCCCAACGGAAACGTTGAAGCCCTCGCGCTTGAGCAATGCATGCTGGCGCGCCTTGTCCAGATCGTGCGAAACCATCTCCTCGACCATTTCGTCGAGCGTGATGCGCGGCACCCAGCCAAGCTTTTCCTTGGCCTTGGTCGGATCACCGAGCAGCGTTTCCACTTCGGCCGGGCGGAAGTAGCGCGGATCGATCTTGACCAGCACGTCGCCAGCCTTGACTGCCGGCGCCTTGTCGCCGACAACCGATGCGATTCGGCCCTGTTCGTTGACACCCTCGCCTTCCCACGCAAGTTCGATGCCGAGCTGGGCTGCCGCCTTGTCGATGAATGTCCGCACGCTGTACTGAACACCGGTTGCGATGACGAAATCCTCAGGCTGCTCCTGTTGCAGCATCAGCCACTGCATCTCGACGTAGTCGCGCGCATGACCCCAGTCGCGCAGCGCGTCGAGATTGCCCATGAACAGGCAGGACTCCAGGCCTTGCGCGATATTCGCCAGGCCGCGGGTAATCTTGCGCGTGACGAAGGTTTCGCCGCGGCGAGCGGATTCGTGATTGAAGAGCACGCCGTTGCACGCATAAAGGCCGTACGCTTCGCGATAGTTCACCGTAATCCAGTATGCATAGAGCTTCGCCACTGCATACGGCGAGCGCGGATAAAAGGGGGTCGTCTCCTTCTGCGGCGTCTCCTGAACCAAACCGTAGAGCTCCGACGTGCTTGCCTGGTAGAAGCGCGTCTTCTTCTCCAGGCCCAGGAAGCGAATCCCTTCAAGGAGACGCAGCGCACCGATCGCATCGACGTCCGCCGTGTACTCCGGCGCCTCGAAGCTCACCGCAACATGAGATTGCGCGCCGAGGTTGTATACCTCGTCCGGCTGCACTTCCTGGAGTATCCGGATGAGGTTCGACGTATCCGTCAAGTCGCCGTAATGCAGTTTGAGCCGCTGGTGCTGCGTGTGCGGATCCTCGTAAATATGATCGATCCGATCCGTATTGAACAGCGATGCACGTCGCTTGATGCCGTGTACCTCGTATCCCTTGCTCAACAGGAATTCGGCAAGATACGAACCATCCTGACCGGTGATACCGGTGATCAGCGCCTTTTTCATCGTTTCAATCTACCCAAACAAATTTTGTGAAACATCCAATAACTTTGCCGTACGAACAACATTCGCATTCGTACGGCCTCGTGATTCGACCCGCTCGCCTCAGGCCCTCGACTTGTTGCGAGCCTCAGGCCTCCTCTCCTCGCAGCATACCAAAGCATTACGAGGCCGTCGTAGTGCCGCGCGCAAACCCCGCATGCGACCACGCCCTGGCAGCCCCTGCCGATTTCGATATGCTACCGCATCCTGCTGCCCGCACCGGACGCACCGTCACGACCAGCGACACCGCGATCATTCGCAATACTCACGCAACACGCGACAACATCATCACCGCTGCCGCATGAGCGCCGCTGTCTTCGTCCAGCTTGACCAGTCCGCGCACGATGGATCGGAAGCCCTCGGCGAAGGAAGGAATGGCGGCAATACGCGCTGCCATCGTATCGCCCAGCTTGCCCGTCTCGCCTCTCGGGGTGTGCCATAGGCTGTCCAGCAAAGCGAACGAATGAAGCGTCATCGCCGGTACGATGGAGATTTCCTGTTCGACCGCGAACCCTGCCGACGAGAAATCCTCCCGCCACCGACCCAACGGTTTGGCATTCACGATGTCGTGGCCACCCCGATACCGGGCGTCCGCGACTTGTGCCTCCCCATGGAAGCCGCACAGATTCATCACCGCCGAGACGCCGATGTCCCGACTGAAATTATCGGTCAGCACGCTGCATATCAAACGCCCGTTCTTCTTGAGCCTGCCGCGCAGGTCCTGCAACGTCCTGCCGAGATCATGCGCCTGCACCAATGCGCCGCGCACGAAAATGACATCGAACTCGGCGCCCGCGGGCAATTCGGCAAGGCGGCCGTGCTCCCAAACCTGACTGTAAGGACCATACAATGCCGCGACCTCCGCGGTGGCCGGGTCGGGCGCCAGCCCCTTGATATCCGCCGCGCCCGTCAGTATCAGATTTGCCAATCGGCCGTCCGCGCATCCGACGTCGAGCACCTGGCCCGATACCCTGATCTTCCGATAGGCGGCATACTCCCACGCCAACCAGAGGACGTACGAAGGTACATTCGGATACAAAGCGATGAGTTCGTCGTACGCGGCAATGATCTCTGACTCGCCGACCGTCGCTCCTGACTTCGCTCGCACGGACACCTCGGCGCGCTTCTTCGCTCCGACCCTATCCAGCAGCGGCCCATAAAGCTCGTCGAACCTGGCGGACACCCTGGCCGTGAAGTGATTCTCCCAATCGCCCGCGATGCCCTTTCTTTCGTGGTCGTAGATCGCCTCGCTGCCGCGCGCACGCCCGGCGCTCAGGTTCTCGAACCGGTTGTCGACGATGGCCTGGCGCACGAGGCTCGCAGGAACATCGATTCTGCAGTCGCGAAGCAACGCATCTCCGAGAATCTCCACGTCATTCGCAAGCAGGTCCTCGTACCAGACGATCTTCTGGTCCGACTGGAGCCATGACGCATGAATCAACGCACTGGCCGGAAGCCATTTCTCCGCGAGAAGGATCAGACCATCCTCTTCGCTCAACTCGTTCAGCGCGCTCCTGATGGTCCCCAGTTCATTCGACATGACGGCGTGACTGTATCGCGCACTGAAATACGACGATACGAGCGTGTCGCGAAGATCCCGCAAGACGACCAGCGCCCGTGAGTTCGACGGCGGCTTTCTCAGCAGGAACTGCTCCTTGGTCACATACGTGGTCGGATATATCTTCCCCGTAATGAGCGGATCGATAAAGAATTGCCTCTCCCCAACCTTGGGCGGAACGATGCGATCCGGCTGAAGTTGCTGCAGGATCTTCAGAATCCATTGCGAGCCAGCCTTCCAGTGCGTGATGTGAAATACCGTCGGCGGCGCAGGCTTGAAAATTCTCATACGAAAATGGTCATGTGGGATTGCGATATGCACTGCCATGGCTTCGCGACCACAGACGGCATCACGCCGCTGCTGTCAAATTCACACAGGCACGCAATCGTGCCGGCCTCGATACCATACAACGCGACATCCGCATCCCGGCCTCCCTCCCTACCACGCGTTCATCTTTCGTGTACGGAAATCAGGCCTTGGGATGGCTCCGGCCAGCGCATTTGCGCCCCTGAACCGAACCGGTATTGCGACGCTCCATCCACCAATGCCGCGCCAGGAACACGCCGTGCAAACAAAAGCCCGCCAGTCGACTGAACCCGCCCGACGCGTACCGGTTACGCAGCCTCGCCATTTCGGCGCGGCCGGTGCTCGCCATCTGAGCTTGCGTCTTCTGATCCGCATGGACTCGAAATCCACCCAGCAGGCGGGGAATGTGCGCGAACCGCGCTCCCTGCTCGAGGAAGCGCAATAGCAACGCCCAATCCATCGCGAACTGCAATTTCGCGTCGAACTGAGCCGCTGGCGCCGCCACGAGCGCGGCCCGCCAGAAAAGTGTCTCTTGAGGAACATAGTCGACACGACGCAGCACCGACGCTGCATGTCCGGGCAATATCCAACGCCCGACCTCGCACCCACCCTCGTCGATGATGAGACGATTGCCGTATACAACATCCACCTCGGGATGATCGCGAAAAAAACGCCCGACCGTCTTCAGCGCCCCCTCCAGCATGATGTCGTCGGCGTTCAGGTACGCGTAGATCGCCCCGTTCGCGCGCGCGAATCCACGGTTCAGCGCATCAGCTTGCCCGGCGTCCTTCTCGCAACGCAGCTCGAATGAATTCGCTGGGAACCCTCGCAACACATCCAGTGTGGCGTCGGTGGAGCCGCCGTCCTGGATAATGTATTGGAGAGCCGGGTATCCTTGGCTCAGCACGCTCGATACGGTCGCCCCGATGTAGGCGCCCTGATTCAGGGACGGCGTCACGATTGTGATCGCCGGCAAATCGTCGTCACTGCCGGCCTCGACCGCACCGACTTCGATCGGGCGAGCTGCGTACTGATGAAACAGGCCCAGCCGTATACCAAGAATCTTGCGCAGCCGAGGTCCCGTCAGCCACTTCCGCAGGCGCCAGCTCATGGTCATTCCGCCAGCATCACGCGCGTCGACGACTCCAGCCCCGCGAGCCCGTAGAACGGCTGCGCGTCATACCCCAGCTGACCGCGCGGAATAACCGAAAAGTTTTGCGCAGCCGCGACGACGCAATGCCGGGTGGCACTGGACTCCAGTTCCGCCATCGTGATGCGAGCGCGCCGACTGTAGATCGCACGCGGCCAGGTCGAGAATCCGAGATCGACGACATACTCGCCCGGCCCCAGGTTCAACGGGATTTCAAACACTGCACGCACGATCGAACCCGCAGCGATGGTGCCCGGCACCAATCCATCGGTCTGGGCGGTGTGCTTGCCATGGACGACCACCCCTTTCTCGGTCCGGATAACGAAACCGGCGCAAGGCGTTTCGAGTGTTTCCGACACCTCGAACTCGCAGTAGAGACGCATCAGCTCCCCCTGCCTGAACACCTGCTTGGCGGTGTCCCGGTGGTCCATCAGCGCCATGCGAAGACAGCGCACCGTTCCCGGACCGATCTGCTCGCGCGTGTCCATGCTGGCAAACGGGCCCGCCGGCCAATCGAACGTATCACCGCGCGGCGAGCCGTCCGGCATGTCGTCGCCGGATTCGCCACCGATCGCGATCGTGTCACGATCGGTTACATCGTTCGCCCGGTCGTGCGCATTCAGATGTCCGAGCGCGTAATAACGATTCACCGCCTCGACCGGGTCGCCAAAATAGACCGGATCGCCGTAGTTGAGCAGCAGCACCTTGTCGCAATAGTGCAGGATGTCATCCATGCTGTGCGTGACAAGAATAATGGTGCAGCCCTTCTTGCGCAGACGCTCGAGGCGCTCGTAGCACTTCAATCGGAAGAAGATGTCACCTACGGCCAATGCCTCGTCGACGATCAGGATGTCCGGATCGATACACGCCTGAACGGAAAACGCCAGTCGGACGAACATCCCGCTCGAATAAGTCTTGACGGGCTGGTCGATGAAATGACCAATATCGGCAAATGCCTCAATTTCCGGGAAGATGCGATTAAATTCCGCCCCCGAAATACCCAGGATCTGCGCGTTCAGCCGCGCGTTTTCGCGCCCCGTAAACTCGGGGTTGAATCCCGCCCCAAGTTCGAGGAGCGCCGCAATCCGACCGCTCACCTGAATCTTCCCGGTGGTCGGCGGCAGAATGCCCGCGATGATCTGTAGCAACGTCGACTTGCCGCTGCCGTTCTGTCCGATAATCCCGAAGAAATCGCCGGGATTAACCTGAAAGGAAACTTCCTTCAGGGCCTGGAATTTATCCGCAAGCTGAGCCTTTGGCGCGAATATCTGTGCAATACGCTGCGCGGGCGACTTGAAGACGTCGTACGTTTTCGAAACGCCATCAACCTTCAACGAGAAATCAGAGGACATCTGCGAATCCTCCCCGCAGCTTGCGGAACACGAAGTTTCCAAACCATGCGAAAACGATCGCGCCCGCACCGTACGTCAGCAATGCCGACCAATCGGGTGGCGTTCCCTGAAACAACATCCCACGCACCGACTCGACCGGCAACGTCAGCGGATTGATTTGAAGAAGCCAGCGAAAGTGTTCCGGAACCATGGTGGCCGGATAGCAAATGGGAGCCGTGAACATCAGGATTGTCGACAGATGGGTCGTGAGCTGGTTCAGGTCACGAAAGTACACGCCGAAGGCGGACAGCAGCCAGCCGAGTCCGAGACCGAGAACGATCAGAAAGAACAGGGGAACCACGATCATGAACGCCATCGGCGTCAACGTGCCGTGCACCAGGAGGAAGCCCGCAAAAAGAATTAGGAATCCGAATATCACGTTGATGATCGCCGTCACCATCGTCACGACTGGAAGGATCTCGAGCGGAAAAATCACGCGCTTGACGAACGAGACATTGCTGACGACAAGCGCCGGACCCCGCGTCAGCATCTCCGCCAACAATGCATGAATGAGAATGCCGACAAACAGGATCAACCCGAACGGCACCTCCCGTCCGGTGTTAGGCACGGTGACGCCCCAGCGCGAGCGCAGCACGACCTGAAAGACAAATGCATACAAAAGCAACTGAATCAGCGGTTGCGCAACCACCCAAAAGCCGCCCAACGCCGAGCTTTTGTAACGCTGCGCCATCTCGCGCTTCGCCAGTTGCCAGATCAGGCTCGAGTGCTGAACCCACCCTGTCATATGGCGTCGATGTGACTGTTCCATTTAGGATCCTTGTGCAGAGCGACGTCAGGCTTACTCGCCACGTCCGACCTGATGAAGCACCCGCATGAAATCGCGAGCAAATGCCAGTTGGCAACTACGATAATCGACGGGTACCTTGACCGGATCCACTTCGATGTATCGCTTCATGCAATTCGCAAGCTGCCGCGCGTCACGCGCATCGAAAAATTCCGCGTTGACGCTCATCTGTTCACGGTTCGTCGCCAGATCCGAGGCGATCACGTACTGCGAGTACGATTTCGCGTCCTCGACGACCGTCGACCACCCTTCGAACAATGACGGCTGCACGATGCAGATCGCGCGCCCGAAGAGAGCAATCTGATCCTCGCGGGCCAGGAAGCCGAGGAAACGAACATTGTCCTGGAGTCCGAGTTCCGCGACCCGGCGCTTCAGCGACTCCGCGTGATCCGGCGCACGGTGGTCATGCTCCTTGCCGGAGAACGCGACAGTGACCGAGATGCCCTCCTGCTTGAGGAGGTTGACGGCCTCGATCACGACCGCGTGGTTCTTGTGAATCCAGAATTGATTCGGGCAATAGAAGAACCGCGTCGGCAGGCCCAGCTCGGCGACGACCTGCTCCGCCGGTCGCTGCGACTGCCGCTCGTGAAAGACCGCGAAATGAACGACGTGCTTGTTCACCCGGGCTTCGGGATAAAACTCCTCGAAGTCCGCTCGCGCCGCCTCGCTGCTGAAGACGATATGGTTGAAATTCTCGAAATAGTAGCGGTGCTGTTCCGTACGTTGCCGAAGCTCGTCCGCAGAGAAAAACTCCGGCAAGCGCTTGTCCTGAAAATCGGGAATCCAGCACACCGTCTGCTTCCAGTCCGTGCTGATCGGAAACGGAAAGATCATGTCGAATCGAAGCTCCTTCTTGAGGAACGAAGGAAGCAACTTGCTCTTCAGTTTCAGCCGTCGGAAGATTCCGCCATCGACACCGGCAAGCGTGGCCGGACGCACCCACTGCAGATACGGATAGCCGGTATGGTGGCGGATGAAATCGAACGATTCCTGGCCGTTGCTCAGCATGTAGATTTCCGGCTTTTCCGCATCCTGAAGCATGTTCAGCGCGGACACCAGATTCTTAATATAGTAGGTACCACCAATCCAGGAATCGTCGTAATTAAACGGAATGCCTAGTTTTGCTCTTTTAGCCACACTGCCACCTTACGAAGACCACTGACGATGTCGTACTTCGGCTCGAATCCGAGCTTCGTCAAACTTGAAATGTCCGCCTGCCACTGCGTGGGATCGCCCTGGCGAGCCGAGCCTGAAAATGCGAGCTTCGGATGCCAATCGAGATGCGCCAGCAACGTTGCGACCGCCTGCTCGATCGGCACCGACACGCCGCTCGCGACATTGACAGCTCGGCCGTCGAACACGTCGCTCTGCAGAATCAGCGCGATGCACGACACGAGATCGTCGATGAAAATGAAGTCGCGCGTCTCTCCGCCCGTACCGAACAGCTCCAGCACCTCTTGCCCGCGCGCGCGGCCGTAAACGTCCCAGAAGAGTTGCTTCCTGAGGCCCGGGCCATATGCCGAAAAAATCCGCAACGAAACGGACCGAACGCCGAACTGCTCGAAATACTCGCGGCAAGCCAGTTCGGCGTGATACTTGTGCCAGCCATATGGCGACACCGGCGCCACTGGCGCCGCCTCGGTCACAGGCATCACAGCCGGATTACCGTAAACGGCAGCGCTCGACAGATGAACGAAGCGCGTGCCGGGACTATTCACACGAATCGCCTCGAGCATTTCAATTACACGACGCGTGTTCAGCAGGTAATCGTGCTGTGGATCGCTCAGCGACGCAGGCACGCTGGCGGCACCGGAGCAGTTGATGCAGACGTCCGGAGCGATCGACCGCAACAGATGTGCGTAGTCCGGATTGTCTTTGTCGTAGCAGACAAAACCTTTCGCATCGCTTGGAAAGATGTCCGCGCGCACCACGTCGCAGGTAGCTTCGAGCGTATCCGCGACGTGGCTTCCGATGAACCCGCCGGAGCCGATGACGAGAACCCTCATTGGGCGGCCTCTTCCCGATCGAGCACAAACGAATACGGGCGACCCGCGACGTCCAGTTCCGACAGATTCGCCAGTTCCTGCTCCGAATGCGGGAAATAGTTGATGACGCTGTCCGCGAAGCCCAGGGTTCGGCGTAACCGCAAGCCCGCCGCCTTCACGAAATCGAGATACTGCTCGACCGTGTACGCATTTTCACCGCCGTAATAGTGATGGAACGCATGCCCGTCCAGAAACCGCGCTCGATCGTCCTCGTCGAAAATCACGTGCTCGCGAATCAGCAGCGCGACGCCGTTCGCCGCAAGCAGCTCCTTGATTTTCTTGAGCGAAGTAACCGGATCGCGAAAATGATGAAGCGCTTGCCGGCAATAGACGACGTCGAACTGTTCGTCGACATCCAGCGACTCCATGTCGCTGCTGACTATGCGCACCCGCTCCCGGATGGTCGGATCAACGTTCCTGGCGACGAAGTTGAGCAACGTTTCCGCTGCGAGCGTGCCGACGATTCTATCGCCCGATTTCTCGACCAGCTTGACGTGATAGCCCTCCAGGGCAAAGGCAACCGCCATCACGCCATTGCCACCACCGACGTCGATCATCGTTCGCGCGTGAGGGCACTTGGCGCGAATCAGCTCCAGCGTGCCGACGAACTCGCCGCTTTCGCGAAAGCGCCGCAGCGACGCACCGGTATCCGCGCTCAGGTATGAGCTGTCCAGGATGTCTCGAAACTGCGGATCGCCTTGCGACGCGCCGACGATGTCCTCCCAGGACCACGACTCGCGCGGCACCAGCTTGATGAAGCGCGCCGGATTGCCGCCATAGACGGAAAACGGCGCAACGTCCTTGGTCACGACCGAGCGCGCGGCAACAACCGCGCCGCGCCCGATGCGAACACCTTTCATGATGACCGACTCAAAGCCGATCCACGCGCCATCCTCGATAACGATGGGCTTCGACACGACCTGCGACCAATCCTTGTAGGCACCCATCTGCCCGACATCAACCGAGCATTTCCAGTCATATGCATCGTTCCATCGGACCGCCGGATCCAGCGAGTGGGAATCGCTGTCGATCAGCGTGCAATCCCACGAAATCATCACGTTGTTCCCGATGACGATCCCCTCCTCCTGGGAGCAGATCATCTTGCAGCCGCTCCCTATCGAACTCTTGTCACCAATGGTGATCGTGCCGAGGCCGCGCTCGAACACGTAATACCCGCCGACGTGGGTGCCGTCACCCACCCGCAAGTACTTCCTGTGCTCCGGCTTGACGCGAACGTCGACGATCGCATGCTCCAGTCGCGCGCCTTGACCGAGCTCGACGTAGCGCACGCCGCCGTAATCATAGCCTGCGTGATGAATCTGCCGACTGACCGCCTGGCGTCCGCTGGCGATGGCCTTGCCGACAAACCTCCGCGCCGCTGCACGGCCATGCGCGACGATGCGCCGATAGCCGTCGCGGCTCGCGAACGCGCGCAAGCGCCGCGCCATCCGCAAGCGACGCATCAGCTTCGGATCCCCGGCGCGCACCATCTTCAGGAACGCCTGAGCCGACCAGTCGCCATGAAGGCGAACGAACTCGACGTCGTCGTCGCTCAGCTTTGCCGCCAACCGCGTGAGGAACTCGCCCTTGAACTCGTCCGCGACGTGCGCCTCGTAGAAGTTGAACGGCGCGATATAGCCGACCAGAATACCCGCGAAATCCTCGCGCGCTCCGTACTCGGCAAACAGCTTCAGGCACTCGTCGCGCACCGGGATGAAATCGAACGCCTTGCGATCGTTCAGCTTGGTCGTCGAACCTTCGCGCTGGTAATAGCGGTACGTGATCCCGCCATCGACGTACACACGCTTGGCATTCAGCATGAGCTTGATCGCGAACGGGTGGTCTTCGTAAAAGACGCCTGTTGCGAAGCGGATACCCTTGTCGATCAGCAGCTGCCGCCGCGCGATCAGTCTCCACGGCGGCGCAGTCCAGCACGACACGACAGCGAAGTCGGCCGGATCAGCCGCCGGCTCGATCACCTTCCCGACCAAGCGCGGCGGCACGACGCTCGCCGGCTGGACGGCACCACCATCCCAGAAATACTCGAAGTTCGCGACGAGGACTTCCGGCGCGAACTGCTCGAGAATGCGGGCCATGCGCAGCAGGACGTTATCGACCAGACAGTCGTCGCTGTCGACGCACCAGACATATTCGCCCTGCGCCTGATCGATCCCGTTCAGGCGCGCGGCTCCCTGCCCGCTATTCGGCTGATTGATGATACGAATCCGGGGATCCCGCAATGCATAGTGCCGCGCGATTTCTTCCGTTCGATCCGTCGAGCCGTCGTTGATGACAATGATCTCGTAGTCGCGAAACGGCTGTTCCAGGATCGACAACAGGCAGCGCTCGAGGTATCGCTCAACGTTGTAAGCAGGGATGATGAAGGAGAGCTTCATGTTCCTTGGTTGCGAATATAGGTGTTAATACGGCCAAGCTTGCGCCTGATGCGCTGCGCCAATGAAGCCGGTGTCAGGGCAACGTTCTGACGATTTGCGTGCGCGGCGGACGCCACGATCCGCACGCGCGTGAGCAACGCCAGTGCAACCGCATTTTGAAACCGCGATTCCGACATGTGCAACCGCAGGATATCCTCGAGCCGCTCCCCGCCGGACCAACCGCGGATGGTCCGAAATACGTGCTCCGCGTCTTCGGTTCCGAGAAATGGAAAATTCTCGACAATCGAGCGATACGTTTCGGTCAGCGTCAATTCGCCCTGGACAGTGGACTGGCCAGCGAGAGAAAAATGAACGGCGACGCGATGAAGCCGCAGGCAGGTGCAACCCGCCCGAATCGCGCCATGAACCCACTTCGCGTCCGCGCACATGCGATAGGACGTGTCGTAGGGCCCTACCCGGCGATACGCCTCCGGCGTCGCGAACATCGCGTTGTGACAGAAAGGCACGCCGCTGACGAGCGAGCCAGCATTGTAGTCCTCGTCGACACGCAGTTGCGAAGTCCCGTCTGCCGCAAACATCAGAGCCTGGCCCGCCACGATGTCGGACGGCTGCGCCGTCCACGCATGAGCTACCGTGCTCAGAATACCGTCGGCCAGCTGATCGTCCGAACCGAGCACGATGATCAGATCGCCGGTTGCAAGGGCGACCCCTTTGTTGATCGCATCGTATATCCCGTTGTCTCGCTCGGAGCGCAACTGACCGATGATATCCTCGTAACGTGCCGCGATCGCCAGCGTATCGTCCGTCGAGCCGCCGTCGACCAGAATCACTTCAGCGGCAGGATACTGCTGACTGCGCACCGACAGAAGAGCCTGATCCAGCGAGGCGGCCGCGTTGAACGTCGGCACAATAATCGAAAATTTTGGATACATATCTTCCCAACATAGCCGCCCGACAGTCGAACCGCGTCCCGGTTAGTGCGCGAACGGGCTCATAAGCAACCGCACCCCTACCGACACCGGCATCTTGGCATACCAGACAAGCGGAACATGCCCATAATGGATCCTGACCGTCCGCATTGCCTCACGGTAGTGTTGAACAGGATTGCGAATCGTCTTGGTCACCATGTGTGCGCGCGTCGCAGCGACAATTTCGTCGAGGTACCCCAACGAGCCGCCATACCCTGCAAGCCGCCACCACAGGTCGTAATCAAGTGCATACCCCAATGAGCCGTCCAGCCCCCCGACAGCCTCCCATGCTTCGCGCCGCATGATCGTTGCGGGCTGAGAAATGAAGCAACGCCGGGCAAAGCGCGACCGATTCCACGCTTCGGTACTGTAAGGCCTGAGGGGACGGTCGTTCGCATCGATGACCATCGAACGGCCGTACACGGCGGGCACCGCCGGTTGCGCGTCGAGCGCGGCGACGAGCCGTTCGAGCCCGTTCGGCATGTACGCGTCATCCGAATTCAGCCATGCAACGTACGGCGCAGTCCCGAGCGCAATCCCTTCGTTGATCGCCTGCGCCTGCCCACCGTCAGGATGACTCCGCCAGTAGGCCAGTTTGTCGTCCCAGCGCTCGAGTATTTCGCGCGTGTTGTCAGTCGACCCGGCATCCAGGACGATCACTTCGACGGGTACATCTTGGGAGAAAACCGAAACGAGAGCCCGCTCCAGAAACGCTCCATGATTGAACGTTGGGATGGCAATCGTACAGCGCGCAGAAGGAGCTGGCCGCTTGGTCGTGAACTCTTTCATCGCGATACGGTATTTGTAAGAAACGTCAAGATGGCCCGAGACTCCCCAAGCCAAGTCCCAGATTATATCGAATTCTTACAGCCATCCCGGCGCGTAATCGCAAGCAATTGTGAATAGCGGTGCATCCGCGATCTGGTGCATCGCGACAACATGGCCGCGCACGCACGTCGCAATGCATGCAACAGGCCACTTACCGTGATCGCAAGCCCCTAAAATCGTACGTCAATCGTGACGTACGGCGTCAAGCCGGCCACTCGCATCGCTCGCACGGTAAAATGCGCGTGCCGATCGACCGGACCGCCTGCCATCCGCCCCCATTCGGGAGCGCCTCTTCGCGTTCGCATGCCGGACAACTGCGCAAGGATACTCTGCACGCGAGCCAACCGCAGATTGGCAAGCAGTCACAGCACCATCGCCCCACACATCAACACTCTGACGACCACAATGCTTGACCACGCATCCTTCCTCCAGGTCATCGGCAATAGTCCGCTGATATCCATCGACCTTATCGTGCCCGACGGCCAGGGGCGCTTTCTGCTGGGCCGCCGAACCAATCAGCCAGCCAAGGGCTATTGGTTCGCACCCGGGGGGCGGATTCGCAAGAATGAGCGAATGAACGACGCATACCGGCGCCTGTGCGATATCGAACTGGGGTTGCGCAACCTGGAACTGGCCGACGCCACGCTGCAAGGTGTGTATGAGCACTTTTACGACAGCAATTTTGCGGGCGTGACAGGCCTGTCGACCCATTATGTCGTGCTGGCTTACGAGATGCCGCCGACGCCGATCGACCTGAGCACCCTGCCTCCGGACCAGCACAACGATTACCGGTGGGCGACTCCGGCCGAGCTGCTCGAAGACGAAACAGTGCATCACTACACCAAGGCCTACTTCGGTTAACAGGGCCGCTGCGCCGTAAACAGATGTAAGCGCGATTGACACGTGACCGAATAAGCTGCGACAAGATGCCCTTGTCTGTCTGTGCGTCACGGTCGCCCTCGGCCCGCCGCGCTGCGTCGGATCGCGGGCCCACGCATGTCTCCCGTTCGGGGCTATTGCGAAAGCAAAGTATACTTTGGCGTCTGGCAGTCGCAGCCACAGCCCGGTGCGCCGTGAGGCCCACGTCAACGCGGACAATACTTCGCTGTACTTGCAGCGACTAAACTTACAGGACGATACGCTCGTCGAATAAGGGACATCGTGTATTTGATTCCAACGATCTTGTGTGGTGGGGCAGGTTCTCGTCTTTGGCCCGTTTCCCGGGAACTCCATCCGAAGCCGTTCATGCGGCTCGCGGACGGGCAAAGCTTGCTCCAGAAAGCCTTCCTGCGCGGAGCAGAGCTGCCCGACGTCCACGAAGTCCTGACGGTGACCAATCGCGAGCTTCTGTTCAAGACGGAAGACGAGTTTCGCGAAGTCAACGCAGCGAAGACGGCAACGTCGTACATCCTGGAACCGTTCGGCCGCAACACGGCTGCCGCGATCGCAGTTGCATCGTTGCGTGTGGCCGACGCCCACGGCAGCGACGCGATTCTGCTGGTGCTGCCCGCGGACCATCTGATTCTCGACCAAGCTAGCTTCGGCGCAGCCGTGGCCAAGGCAAAAGCACTTGCATCGCAAGGCAAACTCGTCACGTTTGGCATCCAGCCCGACAGGCCGGAGACCGGCTACGGCTATATCGAGGCCGAGGGCGACGTCGTGCGGCGCTTTGTTGAGAAGCCGTCCCTGGAAAAAGCGGAAGAGTACCTCGCGACGGGCCGGTTTCTGTGGAATTCGGGGATGTTCTGCTTTTCCGCCGGCACCATGCTGCAAGAAATGGAAAAGACCTGCCCAGAAGTCCTGCAAGCAGTGCGTGCATGCGTGGCCGAATCCCGCAGCGTCGCCGGCAAAGGCTTTTCCCAGCTTGAACTGGATGCCGATACGTTCGAGAAGGTACGCGAGGACTCGATCGACTATGCCGTCATGGAGCGGTCGTCGTCGGTAGCGGTCGTGTCGTGCGACATCGATTGGAGCGATATCGGCTCGTGGGACGCGCTCGGCGATCTCACGCCCGCCGATGAGTCCGGTAACCGGGTCGTCGGCCAGGCGATGCTGCGCGATTCGACCAACTGCTACATCCAGAGCCCGGATCGACTCGCGGGCGCCGTGGGAGTCGACAATCTCGTCATCATCGACACGCCAGACGCCTTGCTCGTCGCACACCGGTCTCGCGCCCAGGATGTCAAGCATATCTACGCGAAACTCAAGACCGAGGGGCACGAAGCTCACAAGGTGCATCGCACAGTGCATCGCCCCTGGGGTACTTACACGGTGCTTGAGGAAGGTGCGCGCTTCAAGATCAAGCGCATCGTGGTCAAGCCTGGCGCAAGCCTGAGCCTGCAGTTGCACCATCACCGCAGCGAGCATTGGGTGGTGGTCAACGGGGCGGCCAAAGTCGTCAATGGCGAGGAGGAAATCTTTCTCGTCGCTAACCAGTCTACGTACATCCCGGCCGGCCACAAGCATCGCCTTGAAAATCCCGGCGTCGTGGACCTTGTGATGATCGAGGTACAGAGCGGCGAATATCTCGGTGAGGACGACATCGTCAGGCTCGAGGATCGTTACGGGCGCAAGTGACGAGCAGCGCGTTGCCGGACGGGTGATCGCTCACCCCGACAGGCACACTGTGTCGATCGAGGGACCGACGCGTGCCAACCGCGCCGCGCCCTCCCGACGCGGCTATGCTCGCTGCTGGCAAAGGCATTCGGCTCGGGTCGCAATGGCTCCCCGTCAGCAGACGCGGGCAGCGCAATTGAGTGGCGACCAGAGCCGGCGCGATGCGCACGCGTGCCGCGCATCGCAATTTCAATGACCCGTTGGGCCAATCAGTTGAAAGTCCTTCAATTCTACAGAACGTATTTTCCGGACACGTACGGCGGCGTCGAGCAGGTCATCTACCAGATAGCACGTGGCGCCGTCGTGCGCGGGGTCGATATGGAGGTGCTGTCGCTCAGTCGCCGCGGCAACGAGGGCGCGCACATCGTCGACAATCACCGTGCGTATCGCGCTCCGCTGGACTTCGAAATCGCGTCGACAGGATTCTCGCTGCAGGCCGTGCGACGCTTTGCGGCGCTGGCGCGCGAGGCCGATGTCATCCACTACCACTATCCGTGGCCGTTCATGGATATGGTCCACTTCGCGACACGCGTCAAAAAGCCCTCGATCGTCACGTACCATTCCGACATCATTCGCCAGAAAGGCCTGCTCCAGCTGTACAAGCCACTGCAAAGGAAGTTCCTGTCGAGCGTCGATCGAATCGTCGCGACCTCGCCGAACTATCTGGCCACGAGTGAAACCCTGCAAACGTACGCCAGCAAGACCACTGTCATTCCGATTGGTCTCGACGAGACATCGTATCCCGCCCCCAACGCCGCGCTCATCGAAAAATGGCGCGCCGAAGTCGGCGATCAGTTCTTCCTTTTCGTCGGCATGATCCGCTACTACAAGGGACTGCACATTCTGCTGGATGCGCTTCAGGGAACGAACTTCCCCGTCGTCATCGTCGGCGCCGGTCCGGTCGAGACCGAACTCAAACGGCAAGCCGAGCGGCTTGGGCTCACGACCGTGCGCTTTCTCGGTGCCCTGCCCGACGAGGACAAGGTCGCCCTCCTCCACTTGGCGTGCGCGCTGGTATTTCCGTCGCACCTGCGCTCGGAAGCGTTCGGCGTTTCTCTGCTGGAGGGAGCAATGTACGCGAAGCCGATGATTTCCGCCGAAATCGGCACCGGCACCAGCTACATCAACGTGCATGACGAGACAGGGCTGGTCATCCCTCCCTCGGATCCGCCCGCACTCAGAAACGCCATGCGCTTCATTCGCGACAACCCCGAAAGGGCTCGCGAAATGGGCCGCCGCGGACGTGAACGGTACGAAACGCTGTTCACCGCGAACCATATGGCGGAGCGCTATGTCGCGCTATATCGAGAGGTTGCCACGGAGTACCGCTCGCGGAACTGAGCGCGTCCGCAGCTCACCTGAAGTAGTCGGCAATGACAAGCTCGAACGCCGACCGCCAGTTCGATCGGTTCAACGCGAAGGTCGAATCGAACAACGCGCAGTCCAGAACCGAATAGCGCGGTCGAGGTGCCGGCGCGCCAAACTCGCTGGTCGTGATTGGTTCGACCGCACGGGTGCGAACGGCATCGCCACGCATCTCGCGCACGGCATCGACGATCGATTCGGCGAACGTGTGCCACGTCGTGCAACCGCCGGCCGTTAGATGATAAATTTCGCGCGGGAAGCGCCCTTCGCGTCGCCGCGCTGTCGCGTCCCGCAGCGCGAATCCCGTAAGATCCGCGAGCATGCGTGCGGACGTGGGAGTGCCGTACTGATCCGCGACGACGCGCAGCGTGTCGCGCTCGAGCGCGGCATTCGCGATGGTGCGCATGAAGTTGCGCCCGCGCGCGCCGTACACCCAGGACGTTCGAAAGACGAGCCAGTCGCCACCAACTTGGGCAATCGCTCGCTCGCCTGCCGCCTTGCTACGCCCGTACGCACTTCGAGGATTCGTCGCGTGATCCTCGCGGTAAGGCAGCGTCGCGTCGCCGTCAAACACATAATCGGTCGAATAATGGAGCAATTGCGCGCCGTGCTTGCGTGCGGCTTCAGCGAGCTCGCCCACTGCTACGCCGTTGACCGTCGTCGCGAGCGCCTCCTCCGTTTCAGCACGGTCAACCGCCGTGTATGCCGCGGCATTCACGATCACGTCGGGACGGACCGATCCGACCACGGCAGCGATCGTCTCCGGGCGGGTCAGATCAAGCGCGGCGCGATCAAGTGCACATACCTCGCCAAGCGGTTGAAGCGAGCGCTGCAATTCCCAGCCCAGTTGGCCATGCTTGCCGGTCAGCAGAATCTTCATGCAAATACCTCGGCATCTGCCAGCCGCTTTCCGTTTGCATCCTTGGGTGCCAACACCGGCTCGCCGTCCAGCGGCCACGCGATGCCGATCTGCACGTCGTTCCAGATCAGGCACCGTTCGTGTTCAGGAAACCAGTAGTCCGTCGTCTTGTAAAGGAACTCCGCCGTCTCCGACAAGACGGCGAAACCGTGCGCGAATCCGGGTGGAACCCACATCTGCCGCTTGTTCTCGGCGCTCAAATGCACACCCACCCACTGGCCGAATGTCCGCGAGCTTCTGCGGATATCGACCGCAACGTCGAATACCTCGCCGTGAGTCACGCGAACCAGCTTCCCCTGCGCGTGCTGTATCTGGTAATGCAACCCGCGCAGGACCCCTTTCGCCGAACGCGAATGATTGTCCTGGACGAATTCCACACCTGCCGCCACGTGCTCCGCGAACTCCCGGGCGTTAAAGCTCTCGTAGAAATAACCACGCGCGTCGCCGAATACCTTCGGCTCGATGATCTTGACTTCCGGGAGTGCCGTCGCGGTTACTTGGATTGCCATGCGATCTGATCCGAAAGAATGTGTTCGAGATAGCGCCCATAGCTGTTCTTTGCTAGCGGCAGAGCAAGCTTGCGCAATTGATCCGCATCGATCCACTGCCGGCGATAGGCAATCTCCTCGGGGCATGCAACGACGAGCCCCTGTCGCTTCTGCAACGTTGCAATGAACGTCGCCGCATCGATCAGCGAATCGTGCGTACCGGTATCGAGCCACGCATAGCCGCGCCCCATTATCTCGACGTCGAGCTTGCCGTCGGCGAGATAACGCGAGTTCACGTCGGTGATCTCGAGCTCGCCGCGCGCGGACGGCTGGATATCGGCGGCAATATCGCACACCCGGTTGTCGTAGAAGTACAGTCCGGTCACCGCATAGTTCGAGCGCGGCACGGCCGGCTTCTCCTCGATCGACAGCGCGTGAAATTCCTTGTCGAATTCGACGACGCCGTACCGCTCGGGATCGTTCACATGATAGGCGAACACCGTCGCGCCCGACGCCTTCGCATGCGCGCGCTCGAGCTGTTTCGCGAGATCGTGCCCGTAGAAGATGTTGTCGCCGAGGATCAGCGCCGACGGATCGTTGCCGACGAATTCCTTGCCGATGATGAACGCCTGCGCGAGGCCGTCGGGCGACGGCTGCACCGCATACTGGATGTTCATCCCCCACTGGCTGCCGTCGCCGAGCATCGCCTCGAAGCGCGGTGTGTCCTGCGGCGTCGAGATGATGAGGACATCGCGAATGCCCGCGATCATCAGCGTCGACAGCGGGTAGTAGATCATCGGCTTGTCGTACACGGGCAGCAGCTGCTTCGAGACGACATGCGTGATCGGATACAGACGCGTGCCCGAACCGCCCGCCAAGATGATGCCTTTACGTGCCATCGCGTGCCTCCTCAAGCGCGTTTCGCGTAGTTGGTTTCGACCCACTTACGGTATTCGCCCGACGCGACTTCGTCGACCCAGACCTGGTTGTCGAGAAACCAGTCGACGGTCTTCGCGAGGCCGGTCTCGAACGTTTCCGCGGGCTTCCAGCCAAGCTCGCGCTCGAGCTTGCGCGCATCGATCGCATAACGGCGATCGTGGCCCGGGCGATCCGTCACATAGGCGATCTGGTCGCGATACGAACCGGCCGCCTTCGGCCGAGCGCGGTCGAGCAGATCGCACAGCGTATGCACGACTTCGAGGTTCTTCTTCTCGTTCCAGCCGCCGATGTTGTACGTCTCGCCCGGCACGCCACGCGCCAGGACTTCACGGATCGCGCTGCAGTGGTCGCCGACATACAGCCAGTCACGCACGTTCTGGCCGTCACCGTATACAGGCAGCGGCTTGCCGGCAAGCGCATTCGCGATCATCAGCGGGATCAGCTTCTCGGGGAACTGATATGGGCCGTAGTTGTTCGAACAGTTCGTCGTCAGCGTCGGCAGGCCATATGTATGATGGTACGCACGCACCAGGTGATCCGAGCCGGCCTTCGTCGCGGAATACGGGCTATTCGGTGCGTACGGGGTCGTCTCGGAGAATTGCGGGTCGGTCGCGGACAGCGAGCCGAACACCTCGTCAGTCGACACGTGCAGGAAACGGAACGCGGCCTTGTCGGCGTCGTTCAGGCCATTCCAGTATTGACGGGTCGCCTCCAGCAACGTGAAGGTACCGACGACGTTCGTCTGCACGAAATCGGCCGGGCCGTGGATCGAGCGGTCGACGTGGCTTTCGGCGGCGAAGTGCAGGACCGCGCGCGGCTTGTGCTCGGCGAACAGCGCGTCGAGCGCAGTACGATCGCAGATGTCGACACGGGCGAACACATGCTTCGGGTTGCGGTCCAGCGATTGCAGCGTACGGAGGTTGCCGGCATAGGTCAACTTGTCGACATTGAGCACCGCTTCGCCGGAATCGCGCAGCCAGTCGAGTACAAAGTTGGCACCGATAAAGCCCGCGCCGCCCGTAACCAGAATCATGAGATTCCCCCGGTAACAATGCGCGACGAGCGCCGTCAGGCGGTCGCCGCGTCAAAATTGGAAGCATTTGGCGATGGTCGCCACATCAGACCGCGAATTTTAACTGGTCGGCATGACCGCCAAAGCCATGAAATGCTAATTTTGTCCGGAAGAACAACAATCGTAAAATGGCGCCGGGTTTCGAGTACCTTTCTTTTATCCGAGAAACCGGCAGGATTCGCCTCTCATGACCAGCCCTCCCATTGCCATCGGCGACATCCAAGGCTGTCATTCAGCTTTCCAGTCGTTACTCGACACACTTTCAGCTCCCGCCGACACGCCGCTGTGGATCGCCGGCGACGTCGTCAACCGCGGCCCGGACTCCCTCGCCTCACTGCGTGCGCTCGTCGACCTCGGCCCGCAAGCGACCGTCGTGCTCGGCAATCACGACCTGCACCTGCTTGCGGTCTCCGCCGGCCTGCGCACCGAACGTCCGGGCGACACCATCGGCGAGATCCTCGACGCACCCGACGCCGATGCGCTGCTCGACTGGGTCCGCCACCGGCCGTTCGTGCATGCGGAGAACGGGATGCTGCTCGTGCATGCGGGCGTGCTGCCGCAGTGGGATGCGACGCTCGTGCTGGAGCTCGCCGACGAGCTCCAGCGCGCGCTGCGCGCGCCTGACTGGCGCGACACGCTGCAGAAGCTGTACGGCAACGAGCCGAATCAATGGAGCCCGGATCTGAAGAAACGCGACCGGATGCGCGTCGCTTTCAACGCGTTCACGCGCGTGCGCTTCTGCACGCCCGACGGTGCGATGGAATTCAAGGCAAATGGCGGCCCCGACAGCGCGCCACCCGGCTATCTGCCGTGGTTCGACGTACCGGGGCGTCGCACGGAGGACGTGACGGTCGTGTTCGGGCACTGGGCCGCGCTCGGCCTGATGGTGCGCGAGAACGTCGTCGCGCTCGATTCGGGATGTGTGTGGGGGAACCAGTTGTCGGCCGTACGGCTGACGGCCGATCCGGCGCAGCGCACGGTCACGCAGGTGCAGTGCGATGCGTGCCGCGCGCCGGGCGGAGAGTGATCAAAGACTGATTGGCGTCGCCGGGAAGCGCGTCAACCCTCGCGCCCCGGCACGGGCGCATCGGCCGCGTCGCCGCCTGCCGCGCCAGCACCAACCTCGGTCGCCGGATACGCATGCTTCTGCAGCTCCGCAAGCGACTCGGCCGTCGGCTTGTCGACCTTCGCCTGCAGCGTCGCGAGCGCAGCCGCGATCGCATCGCGCGCCGCGGCGGACGTCGCCCGCCGGTCGCCGCCCGGTGCGATCGGTTCACACACGTACAGGTGCGCGATGATCGGGCCGCCGCGCAACACCATGTCGAGCGACTTGCCGAGCGCCAGCTCGCCCGTGTAGGCCGGCGCGACCGACTGCCGCCGCTGCCCGTCCTCGTACATCAGGCAGATCGGCTGCACCGCGCAACCGGCCGATACCGCGGCCTGGAACAGGTTCGCGTGGAACGGCAGCAGTTCCTGCCCGTCGGTCGTGGTCCCTTCCGGAAACACGCACATCAGCCCGCCGTTGCGCAGACGCTCGGCCATCTCGTGCATGACCCGCATCGCCTCGGTGCGCTTCTCGCGCTGCAGGAACACGGTGTCGAGCTTCTCGGCGAGCCAGCCGACGACCGGCCACTGCCGCACCTCGGCCTTCGACACGAACGGCGTCGGCCGCCACGCGTTGACCGTGTAGATGTCGAGCCACGACACGTGATTGCCGACCACGAGCGCACTCGCGTCGAGCCGCGCGCCGTCGTTGTGGACGACGAGGCGCATTCCGCAGATCCGCAGCAGCTTGAGCGACCAGCGGCGCGTCATCTCGGCGCGCCGCGCGGGCGTGACGTGCGAGAAACGCAGCGCGACGATCGCCATGCCGCGCAACAGGTGGAAAACGAGACGCAGCTTGCGAAGGGCAATCATGGCGAAGGTCCGGCGTGGTTCAGGAGCGCTCGAACGCGATCTGCCCGGCGACGAGCGTCGTGCGCACGCAGGCGGGCAGTTCGTAGCCGAGGAACGGCGAGTTGTGGCCCTGGCTCTTCAGCGCACGCGGCTCGACGCGCCAGTGCGCGCGCGGGTCGAACACGCACAGGTCTGCCGCGCCGCCTTCGGTGAGGCGGCCAGCCGGCAGCTTCAGCACGTCGGCCGGTGCGGACGTGATGCGGCGCAGCGCCTGTGCAAGCGGCGTACGCGTCTCGTCGGCCCACTTCAGTGTCAGCGACAGCAGCAGTTCGAGCCCCGTCGCGCCCGGCGTCGCTTCGCCGAACGGCAGCAGCTTCTCGTCGTCGTCGACCGGCGTGTGGTCGGAGCAGATCGCATCGATCGTGCCGTCGGCGAGCGCCACGCGAATCGCTTCGCGATCGCGCTCGCTGCGCAGCGGCGGATCGAGCCGGAACTGCGAATCGAAGTAGCCGATGTCGACGTCGATCAGATGCAAGTGATTCACGCCGACGTCGCACGTCACGGGCAGCCCCTCGGCCTTCGCCTCGCGCACGAGCGCCAGCCCGGCCGCCGACGACAGCCGCGCGAGGTGCACGCGTGCGCCCGTCACGCGCATCAGTTCGAAGATCGTGTGCAGCGCGATCGTCTCGGCCGCGACCGGCACGCCGGACAGCCCGAGCCGCGACGCCAGCGCGCCGCTCGCGGCGACACCGCCGCGGCCGATGAATGCGTCTTGCGGGCGCAGCCACGTGGTGAAGTCGTAGGTGCTCGCGTACTGCAGCGCACGCAGCAACACCTGCGTGTCGCGCACCGGCACGTTGGCATGAGTGAAGCCGACGCAGCCGGACTCGGTCAGCGCGACCATCTCGGTGATCACTTCACCCTTGAGGCCGACCGTCAGCGCGCCGAGCGGATGCACGTTCGCCTGGTGCAGGTTGCGCGCGCGGAACTTGAGCATTTCGACGAGGCCCGGCTCGTCGAGCACGGGGTCGGTATCCGGCGGGCACACGAGGGTCGTGACGCCACCCGCGACGGCCGCGGCCATCTCGGACGCGAGCGTCGCCTTGTGCTCGTAGCCGGGCTCGCGCAGTCGCGCGCACAGGTCGACGAGGCCGGGCGCGACGATCAGGCCCGCCGCGTCGATCGTCCTGTCCGCGTTGAAACCGGCCGGCGCCGCGCCAAGCGCGGCGATCGTGCCGTCCGCGACGAATACGTCGGCCTGCTGCTCGGTGCCGGCGACCGGGTCGATCAGCGTGCCGCCTTTGATATGAATCTTCATGCGCTGTCTGTGAATGCGTTGATTGCGTGAATAAGGATGCGCGAAAGCGGGCTCAGTCGCTGTTGCCGGCGACGATGCCCATCACCGCCATCCGCACGGCGATGCCGAACGTGACCTGGTTGAGGATCACCGACTGCGGGCCATCCGCGACCTGCGAATCGATCTCGACACCGCGGTTCATCGGGCCCGGGTGCATCACGATCGCGTCGGGCGCGGCGAGCGCGAGGCGCTCGGGCGTCAGGCCCCAGGTCTTGAAGTATTCCTGCGCCGACGGCAGCAGCGCGCCGCTCATCCGCTCGTTCTGCAGGCGCAGCATGATGATCACGTCGACGCCCTTCAGCCCTTCGTCGAGGTTGTGGAACACCTTCACGCCCATCTGCTCGAGACCGCCCGGCAGCAGCGTGCGAGGGCCGATCGCGCGCACTTCCGGCACGCCGAGCGTGGTGAGCGCGTGAATGTCGGAGCGCGCGACGCGCGAATGCAGGATGTCGCCGACGATCGCCACGCGCAGCTTCGTGAAGTCGCGCTTGTAGTGACGGATCGTGTACATGTCGAGCAGGCCCTGCGTCGGGTGCGCATGGCGGCCGTCGCCGGCATTGATCACGTGCACGTGCGGTGCGCAGTGCTCGGCGATCAGGTACGGTGCGCCGCTCGATGCGTGACGCACGACGAACAGGTCGGCATGCATCGCCGACAGGTTGTTGATCGTGTCGAGCAGCGATTCGCCCTTGCTCGTCGACGACGCGTTGATGTTCAGGTTCAGCACGTCCGCCGACAGGCGCGTCGCGGCGATCTCGAAGGTCGTGCGCGTGCGCGTCGAGTTCTCGAAGAACAGGTTGAACACGGACTTGCCGCGCAGCAGCGGCACCTTCTTCACTTCACGGTCCGTCACGCTGACGAACTGCTCGGCCGTATCGAGGATGTGGTTGACGATCGAGCGCGGCAGGCCCTCGATCGACAGCAGGTGCTTCAGCTCGCCGTTTTTCGTGAGCTGGGGGTTGCCCTTCAGGAAGCCGTAGCGGAACCGGTCGGGGCTCGCGGTCGCAGCGGGATTGCCGGTGCGGCCAGTGGTGTCGGTGGTCATGATGTGCGTGATTCCAACTATGCAAACGGGCCGCGGTGCAAACCAGCGGCCCGGGATACGGTTCGCGTGTCGTTCAGGCGCCGTGCGCCTCGACGCGCAGCGTGAACTGCGCTTCGTCGCGTGCGAGCACGAGCGTCGCGCCGCCCGGCACGTCGAGCGCGCCGCCGGCGAAACGCGCGGCGACCGGCAGCTCGCGGCCGCCGCGATCGGCGAGCACCGCGAGCTCGACCGCGGCCGGACGGCCGTAGTCGAACAGCTCGTTGAGCGCCGCGCGCACGGTGCGCCCGGTATTCAGCACGTCGTCGACGAGCACGATGCGTGCGCCGTCGATCTCGAACGGCAGCGACGTCGGGCTGGCCTGGCTGTGCAGCCCCTTCTTCGCGTAATCGTCGCGGTGCAGCGCAACGTTCACGACGCCGAACGCCGGTGCGCCGAGATCGCGCGCGAGGCGCTCGGCAAGCCAGGCGCCGCCGCTGTGGATGCCGGCGAGCCGCGGGCCACCCGGTTCGGCGAAAGCCGTGCCGTACGCGGCACGGATCTGGTCGAGCAGGACGCGGTAAAGCGCCTCGGCGTCAATGGTGCTCATGGTCGGACAATTGATCGAGATACTGTTGAAGGATGACGCGCGCGGCCTCGGCATCGAGCATCTCGGCCCGGGCGCGGCCGCGCACGTTGCGCTCGCGCAGTCCGGCCTCGGCCTCGACCGACGAATAGCGCTCGTCGACCCACGTGACGGGCAGCCCGAAGCGGCCGTTCAGCTGGTTGCCGAAGCGCTTCGCCTGCTGCGTCATGTCGTGCGGCGTGCCATCCGGATGCATCGGCAGGCCGACGACGAGCGCGTCCGGCCGCCATTCGGCCAGCAGGTCGCCGACCGCCTTGAAGCGGTGTTCGCGGTTCAGGTTCTGGATCACGACGAGCGCACGGGCCGAGCGCGTCAGCGCATTGCCGATCGCGACGCCGATACGTTTTTCGCCGTAGTCGAACGCGAGGAGCGTCGCATCGCGCGCGCTCGCGCCACTCATGCGTGCCCTGCTTCGCCGGACAGCATCGACGAGCTGACGCCGAGCAGGCCGAGTGCGGCTTCGAAGCGCTCTTCGGCCGGCGTGTCGAACACGATGCGCGGATCGGCGGCCACGGTCAGCCAGCCGTTGCGGGAAATTTCTTCCTCGAGCTGCCCTGCCCCCCAGCCCGCATGGCCGAGCGTCAGCAGGAAGCGCTTCGGGCCGGTGCCCGTCGCGACCGCCTCGAGCACGTCCTTCGACGTGGTCATCTCCAGCCCGCCCTCGACGGACATCGACGAGTTGTAGCTCGCGCCCTCCACCGGCTCGTGCAGCACGAAACCGCGCTCGGTCTGGACCGGGCCGCCGAAGTACACCGGGATGTGCAGCAGCGGCTCGATGTCGAGCTTCAGGTCGATGCGGTTGAACAGCGATTCGAGGTCGATGTCGGTAGGACGATTGATGACGAGGCCGAGCGCACCGCGCTCGCTGTGATCGCAAAGATAGACCACCGTTCCCGAGAACGTCGGATCGGCCATGTTCGGCATGGCGATCAGGAACTGGTTGGTGAGATTGATGCGATCGGAAGGCTTTGACATGGTTTGAATTTTAGCAAAGACGCCGCGGCCTGACCGGGCCGCGATCAACAAGCAACGCCGCACCGCGCTGGCAACGGCGCGCACGGATCACACGGCACTCTAACACGCGCGCGGGCGCTATCGGCAGCGTGTTGCGGGCCCGCGCGGCAAGGGCCGCCGGCGCGTGTTCGTCCCCTTGTTCGTCAGGCCCGGCCGAGCGCCGCGCCGAGCGCGCCG
>NZ_JAAGPG010000298.1:0-10403 GCF_017104665.1 Burkholderia sp. Se-20378
CGCCACGCGCACGTCGGCGCCCGTCGCTCGCCACTCCTTCAGCAACGCCGCGCGCCGCCGCGGATAGCGCACGTCCAGCGGTTCGAGTTCAACGATGCGATCCGTCCGGAAATGCCGGAAATCGTTTCGCCCTTCGCACCACGCCGCCAGGATCCGTACATCATTGAAATATCCGAGCGCGAACGGCCATACAACCCGTTCGTCGATCGTCTTCCGGCCCTCGCCCGCGTAGCGGATCCCCAGCTTGCTTTCGGTGCGAATCGCCGCGCGCACGACACGCATGTCGACGGTTTCCCGATCCACGATCGTGCGCGGGCCGACGAGCAGCGTCGTGCATTCCATCTCGCGGCGCAGCTCGGCGGGCAGCACCGCGGAGATCTTCGCGAGTGCATCGGCCGCAGCCGTCGTGAGCTGCGCATCCGCAAACTTCCCGACCCAGCGAAAACCGAGCATCAGCGCTTCCAGTTCCGTCTGCGAAAACATCAGCGGCGGCAGCATGAAGCCGGCGCGCAGCACATAGCCGATACCGGGCTCGCCTTCGATGTCCGCGCCCTGGGCCTGTAGCGACGCGATATCGCGATAGATCGTCCGGAGGCTGACGCCGAGCTCCCCGGCCAGCACGCGGCCGCTCACCGGGCGGCGGTGGCGCCGCAGCACCTGCAGCAGCGAGAGCAATCGTTCGGCACGCGTCATCGTTCCATGCTGCCATTTTCTGACAGCATCCGTTCATAGAATGGAACGCATCTTAATCGAACCCAGGACGGCTCCGCATGACCTCTCCGAATCTCGTTCTTCTGTATGTCGAGGACCCGGCGCGCAGCGCGCAGTTCTACGAGCGACTGTTCGGCCGCCCGCCGGTCGCCGCGTTTCCCACCTATGCGGCGTTCACGTTCGACAACGGGCTGCATCTGGGCTTGTGGTCAACTAGTGCGCGCGATTTCGTGTCGGGTGGCGCCGGCCACCGGTCGGAGCTGGCGTTCATGGTCGACGACGACCGCGAAGTCCGGCGGCTGCATGACGCGTGGAAGGCGCTCGGCGTGCCGTTCGAGCAAGAGCCCATGACGGCCGTGTTCGGCCTGACGTTCGTCGCGCTCGACCCGGACGGCCACCGCTTGCGCGTGTGCACGCCGGACGAGTGAGTGCGAGCGGGCCGACCTTCGACGGGTCGCGCCCGCGCATCGGTTCAGGCTCGCACGTCAGCCCGCGCGCCGCACGGGCGTCATTTTCGAGAAGTATTTCGCACCCGCCACGCAGCCGACCACGACGACCGTCACGACAACCATCGACGGCGGCACCGTCTCGTGCAGCAACCCGGCCGCCAGCAGCAGGCCGAAGAACGGCTGCAGCAGCTGCAACTGGCCGACGCCCGCGATCCCGCCGAGCGCGAGCCCGCGATACCAGAACACGAAGCCGATCAGCATGCTGAACAGCGACACGTACGCGAGCCCCCACAGCGAGGCGGCATCGACGCCGTCGAACGACGCGGGCCAGGTGAGCCACGTGAGCGGCAACATCAGCGGCAGCGACAGTACGAGCGCCCACGAGATCACCTGCCATCCGCCGAGCTCGCGCGACAGGCGTGCGCCTTCCGCATAGCCCAGCCCGCATGCGACGATCGAGGCCAGCATCAGTGCATCGCCGACCACCGACGCCTGGCCGCCGTTGCGCAGCGCAAACGCGGCCACCGCACAGCTCCCGATGATCGAGAAGATCCAGAACGGCAGCCGCGGCCGTTCGCCGCCGCGCCATACGCCGAACAGCGCGGTCGCGAGCGGCAGCAACCCGACGAACACGATCGCGTGCGCCGATGTCACGTGCTTCAGCGCGAGCGCCGTCAGCAGCGGAAAGCCGATCACGACCCCGAGCGCGACGATGGCGAGCGACACGGCTTCGGCACGCGTCGGCCGCCGCTGCTTCAGCACGACGAGCAACAGCAGGCCGAGCGCGCCGGCGATCGTCGCGCGCGCAAAGGTGAGGAACAGCGGGTCGAGCCCCTGCACCGCGATACGCGTCGCGGGCAGCGAGCCACTGAAGATGATCACGCCCAGCAGGCCGCTGAGCCATCCGTCGGTCGTCTTTTGCACGGGAAATCCTGAACGGGGAAAGTGGATGACCGATGATCCGCCGCCCGCGAAAAGCGCGTAAGCTACAGCCCAATACAATTTGGACAAACTGTACTGGACAACCGGCCGTACAGTTCATTCTTCGCCATGAGCCAGGCCACCCCGCTTCCCGTTCCGCCCACCCCGTCGCGCACGCGCGTGGAAACCGTGATGGATACGTTGCGCGCACGAATCGCGAGCCGCGCACTGGTGCCCGGCGCGCGCGTGCCGTCGATCCGGATGATGGCGGATGCGCTGGGCGTGTCGAAATCGACCGTCGTCGATGCGTACGAGCGGCTCGCGAGCGAAGGCGTGCTGGTCGCGCGGCGCGGCTCGGGTTTCTATGTGTCGGGGCACGCGCCGCCGCTCGCGCTCGCCGATCTCGGCCCGCAGCTCGATCGCGGGCTCGATCCGCTGTGGCTGTCGCGCCAGTCGCTCGAAGCGGCGCCGACGTCCGTGAAGCCCGGTTGCGGATGGCTGCCGCCGTCGTGGCTGCCGGACGAGAGCCTGCGCCGCGCGCTGCGCGCCGCGTCGCGCGACGAATCCGACGCGCTGACCGACTACGCGACGCCGCTCGGCCTGCCCGCGATGCGCCAGCAGCTCGCCTGGCGGCTCGCGCAGCACGGCGTCCAGGCCGAACCCACGCAGATCATGCTGACCGACGGCGGCTCGCACGCACTCGATCTCGTCTGCCGCCTGCTGCTGGAGCCGGGCGACACGGTCGTGCTCGACGATCCGTGCTACTTCAACTTCCAGGCGTTGCTGCGCGCGCACCGTGCGCGAATCGTCAGAGTCCCGTACACGCCGACCGGCCCCGATCTCGCGCGCTTCGAGCAGGTGCTCGCGGAGCATCGGCCGCGCCTGTACATCACCAACTCGGCACTGCACAACCCGACCGGCGCGACACTCTCGGCGCCCGTCGCGCACCGGCTGTTGACGCTCGCGGCCGAGCATGGCCTGCTGATCGTCGAGGACGACATCTTCGCGGATTTCGAGAGCACACCCGCGCCGCGCCTCGCGGCCTTCGACGGGCTGTCGCGGGTCGTGTCGATCGGCAGCTTCTCGAAGACGCTGTCGGCCGCGATCCGCTGCGGTTACGTCGCCGCGCGCCCGGAATGGATCGAGGCACTCGTCGACCTGAAGCTCGCGACGTCGTTCGGCCATGCGCAGATCGGTGCGAACGTCGTCCACCGGCTGCTCGTCGACGGCACGTACCGGCGCCACGTCGACAGCCTGCGCGCGCGCCTCGCGGACGCGATGGGCGAAACGCTCCGACGCGTCACGCGCGCCGGGCTCCGGATCTGGACGGAGCCGCGCGGCGGCCTGTTCGTGTGGGCGGAGTTGCCCGACGGGCTCGACGCCGCGCGCGTCGCACGCCATGCGCTGGATCAGGATGTGGTGCTTGCGCCCGGCAACGTGTTCAGCGCGTCGCACAGCGCGACGTCGTACCTGCGCTTCAACGTGTCGCGCTGCAAAGGGCCGGCGGTGTTCGATGCGCTGGCGCGGGCGATGGAGGCGGTGCGGACAGTCACGCAGCCAGACGCA
Organism: Burkholderia sp. Se-20378; assembly: GCF_017104665.1. NCBI lineage: Bacteria > Pseudomonadati > Pseudomonadota > Betaproteobacteria > Burkholderiales > Burkholderiaceae > Burkholderia > Burkholderia sp. Se-20378. The sequence goes on from NZ_JAAGPG010000298.1 coordinate 3,648, forward strand.
ACCGATCTCGCGCGAGTTGCACGCTTGTGATTGCTCGCAGAAGCACGGCCGATTGCGGACGGCATCGGTGATCCGTATCTGGCGGCTTCGATCAGGCGCCTCGATGCCGGGTCACGATGTCGAACAGCCGGACGCAGACGTGACGGCATCGTCGTCCGGGAAGGTGTAATGTCCGGAAAGTGACACAGCGTCGAAGGTCTAAGCTGCCGCGCGTGATCTGACTATCCGCAAGCGGGAGTACCGTCGCGACAAACAAGGAGATCGTTTTTGGACATTTCCGTTGAAGCGCTGACGCCGGACCGATGGCCCGATATCGAAGCCTTGCTGAGCGATAGCGCAGTCACTCGGCGCTGTTGGTGCACGTATTGGCGAATCGGCCCGCGATATCGTCAACAGGAGCCGTCCGCAAACAAGTCGGATTTGAAAAGGGTCGTCGCAGCAGGGCCGCCGCCGGGCATCCTCGCCTACGTCGAGGATCAACCCGTCGGCTGGTGCCAGGTTGGCAGTCGCGAGCTTTTGCCTTATATGGAGCACGCGTGGCGCTTGCGCTCGCCGGACAACCTTGCCGTCTGGACGATTTCCTGTTTTTATATCCGCAAGGATTTCAGGCGGCGTGGAATATCGTCGCACCTGATCAACGCAGCCATCGATCTCGCCAAACGAAGCGGGGCACACGCGATCGAGGCGTATCCAATCGATCGATCTACATCACCCAGTTCATCGAGCACCGGATTCGTGACGACCTTCGAACGATTCGGCTTCCTGCACATGCCATCACCATCGCGCGAGCGACCGATCATGCGGCTCTACTTGAACGGCGCATGAAGCATGCTCGGTCTACGCGCGAAGGCGGGCAACGCGAACTGCCGCCGCCCCCGTGCCAGCCCTCCCCTCGGCTTACACCTCCCCCGCGTGCGCCCTCGCCCGCACCTCCGCAAACGACGTATCGACGAGCAGGCGCCCCGTATCGAACACCGTTTCCAGCGCTTCCTCCCACTCGCCTTCCAGCATCCGGTCGTCCCACGCAGCGGGCAACGTCGTCGTCCGATACTCACCGGTGCGGAAACTGCGCAGCAGCGTGAGCCGCCCCTTCTTCGAGCGCTTGCCCTGATCGGTGACCGGATCCTTGCAGACGTCGTGCCACACGCCGTCGCGCCGGATCGCCGAGCACTTCATCGCGAAGCGATGCGTATCGCGATTCACCTGCTGCAGCAGCCCGCCGCCCATGCCGAACACGACGTTGCCGGCCGCGTAGCCGGCGTCGTCGAGCGCGGACAGAATCGCTTCGATCGACAACTCGTCGACACCATCGCCCTGGATTACGCGCACCCGATTCAGCACGCGTCGCCCCTTGCTGTTCACGGTCGAGCCGAACGACTTGTCGAGCGCGCGCACGGTCTGCAGCACGATCGCCACGGGGTCGCCCGAATCGGGACGCACGACCAGCGTCGCGCCCGAATCGAGCACGGCCTGCCGAAGTTCGCCGCCCCACAGTTCGAGTGCGGCGAACAGATCGTAGGAGTCCGACACGACCGATACGATTGCACCAGGCAAGCCAAAGCGGCGAATCATGTTCCGGTACGCATCGGCTTCGTGTTCGCGACCCCACGACGTGATCGTGCTGTGTTCGGCCGCCGGCACCGAGTATGCGGCCATCGGCTCGCGATAGAAGCGGTTCGCGGCCAGCACGCCGAGCACCGTATCCGAGCCCATGAAGTTCACGAGGTGCGCAGCACCGCCGATCGCGGCCGACTCCGCACTCGACACGCCGCGCGCGCCGAAGTCGTGCAGCTTGAACGGCAGTTGCGCGAGATCGTCGTCGGTCTTTTCGAGGAAGCGGCGGATCGTCTGCCGCAGATGCCAGCTGCGCGTCGCGACCGTCACCGGATACCACACGCGCAGCAGCATCGTCTCGAGATACGACGCGAGCCAGAACACCTGCGGATCGTCGCATTCGACCGTCATCAGCACGTTGTGCGCCGGCACGACCGAGCCTTCGGGCACCGCGCGGATCTTCACCGGCAGGTAGCCGCCGTAGCATTCGACGATGTAGCGCCACCCCGCTTCGTTGAACGGCTCGCCGTGCACCGTGAAGAAATCGCGCGCTTCGTCGATCATCGCGTGCGTGATCGGCTTGCACAGATATTCCTTCAGCAGCATCTGCAGGCCGAAGAACACCGTGCGGTCGTAGCGGCCGCCGCGCGATTCGACGTACGAGAACATCGCCGATGCGTCGGGCGGATATTGCAGGAAGTGGGAAGCCTTGTACGAATCCGTGTTGAGGATCGGATTGGCGAGAACCGCGGCAAAGCCGCCGAGATCGTTTTGCATGGCTAGAGCTCCTCTAGGCCGTTGAAGTGCCGCCGCGTCTGTCGCGGCGGACGGAATGCGGGGAATCAGCGGATCACAGCTTCCCCAGGAAGTGATACGCGATGTCGAAGTGATCCTCGAACATCACGCCGCGCATCTGCGCGAACTCGTTGAGCGGCACCCAGCGCGCCTTGTCGGCATCGTCGCTGCCCTTCACGCGCGGCAGCTCGCCGGTCGGGAAGTTGAACAGGCACGCATGCGTGATCGTGCGGCCGCGCAGCGAGCGCGTCGGGTGATCGAACACCTGGCGATCCTTGATCGAGCCGCGCAGTACGGGCTCCGGCAGCTTCAGGCCGGTTTCTTCGCGCAGCTCGCGGATACAGGCCGCGTCGAGCCGCTCGTCCTGGTTCACGAACCCGCCCGGCAGCGCCCACAGGCCGCGGCCCGGCTCGCTGCGGCGGCGCACAAGCAGGATATGACCCGAGTGCACGACCACCGCGTCGACGGTCACGAACGTGACCGGATACGGCGCCGCCGCCCACGCCTTGTGGTACCCGGCGATGAATTCGGCTTCCGACTTCAGTTGCGCGAATTCCGGCTGCGTGCGGAAACGCTCGAGCCAGCCGAACACGGGTTCCGGCACGGCCCACTGCACGAAGCTGTTGGGGCGTTCGGCGAAATACTGGTCGCGGATCTCGGTGGCGGAAATGTCTTCCGTCGCGTCGACGTCGACGAGCTCCCATTGCGGGAACATCCGCAGGTAATACGACGTGGCGTCCTTCTCGTGGCCGATCAGCCCGACCTTGCGCTGCGCGATATCGCCGAGCGCGGACGCGACGGCGTCCTGCACCCAGCGCACCCAGTCGCCGTCGTTGTAGGTCGAATCCTGCAACGGCGCGATGGTGACGCGGTCGCGCTCGGACGCGTCGAGCAGCGAAGCCAGCATCTGGCGGCGCTCGTCGAACGAGAACGGATCTTTTATGGTGCGGGGCTTGTCGGTCGATCCGATCAGCACGCACACGCGCTCGGCCCGGCTCAGTGCCGACTTCAGCACATTCAGGTGACCACGATGCGGAGGCTGGAAACGACCAATGAAAACGAGCGCGTCGAAGCGCCGGTTCTGTTGCGTACTCATGAGGCTCCCTCAAGAGATTGAAACGCTTCGGGTCTTTCCCGAAGGGTTGAAACGAATCCTAGGGGAAATCCCGGGGTGCGTCAATCGAGCCCGTTCGAGCCCCTCCTCGACTTGACCAAGTCTGAAGAAATGCGCGGCATTGGCGGGTTACACTCGATTTCATCCCAATCCGCGCCATTGCGCCCGCCATCATGAGGATCTCAGTCAGCCGGACCGTCGGCGTCGATCGCAGACGCCTCTTCACGTGGTCGCAGGATTACGCGCGGCGGCTCGTGTGGGACAGCTTCCTCACCGACGCCTATCTGCTCGACGGCATGACGGCCGACGTCGGCGTCGACGCGTTCTGCCGCAGCCAGTCGGGAGCGACGATGGTGTCGCGCTACATCTCGTACCGTCCGCCGCAGGTCGCCGCCGTCGAAATGGTCGACGGGCCGAAAGTGCTCGAACGCTTCAGCGGCAGCTGGAACTTCACCGAGCACACGCCCGGCACGACCGAGGTGAAATTCACCTACCACTTCCGCGTCCAGCCGGCCTGGCTGCGCTGGCTGCTCGAACCGCTGATCGGCGCGTTCTATCTCGTGCAGACGCGCCGGCGTCTCGATTCGTTCAAGCGCTGGGCCGAAGCCGAAGCGCTGCCGCACTGATCGTCGCTGCCGCGGGCCGCGCGCCCGCATGGCCCGGCTTGCCCGCGCCACCTCCTCCCGAAAGTGTTCGAACGCGCCACCGCCGCGCCGTCAGGCATTCACCGCGCATTTGCCAGATTCGCCGAACCCGGGGAAACTACGGGCGGCCGTCACCCTGACGGCAGGCCCCGACCGAGAGAACGGGGCACACCTCCCTGCAACGGCTACGACACGAACTCAATCCGATGAGCCTGATATCCCGATTCTTTGGCCGCAAAGAAGAACCCGAAAACCCCGTCGCGCTGGTCGCGGCACCCGACGTCGAGAATCCGCTGAGCGTGACGGTCGTCTTCGACGGTCCGCTGCAGGTCGATATCGCCGCGCTGACGGCCGCGCTGCGCGCGTACCACCCGAGCATGAAGCAGGCGCGCGTCGAAACCGAGCCGACGCTGGAGCAGGTATTCGGGCTCGCCGGCTGGGGCAACCACGTTGTCCGGCTCGTCGGCTTCGACGCGCCCTATCCGTCCGAGGCACTGGAAACGTGTGTCGCACCGGCCCACTACGGGCAGGACCTGAAGCAGCAGGTGCGCGCGAGCCGCAGCCACGTGATCCTCTACTACGCCGGACACGAAGCGAATCCGCTCGACCAGTATGTCGCGCTGGCGGCCGTCGCGGGCGCGCTGGCTGAACAGAACGGCCTCGCGGTGCTGAACGAGCACGCGCACACGTCGCTGCCGGCCGGGGTCTTCAATGCGAAGGAACTCGGCGAGGAAAGCCTCGAAGTGCTGCGGGATATCCCGCTGAACCTGTTCTTCTGCGGCTTCGTGAAATACGAGGTCGAAGGTGTCAACGGCGTGTGGATGCGCACCTATGGCGCCGACGTGTTCGGCCTGCCCGATTTCGCCGCGCTCGCGGAAGGCCATCACGAGGGCGAACGCTACTCGGGCATCTTCAACAACGTGATGCATTACCTGCTGGAAAGCGGTGCACGCATGCACGCAGGCGAAACGATGCAGATCGGCGCGGAAACGTTCATGAAGCTGCGCGAGCCGCTCGAGCACGAGTATTACCTGCAGGGGCCGGCGCCGGTGCTGGTGGCCGAGCTGATTTCGGCGGACGAAATCAATCGCTGATTTCACCCCGTCGCATCCTGCTGCACGGCGCACGGGTTCAACGCTTCACGAGCCGCGTGCGCCGTTGCGTCACCTGACGGCGGCGTGACCGCCACCGCTCGAACCCGATGAGGAGCCGACCGTGTTCGGTATTCGCCTTGGTCTCACGCTGGCCGCCATCGGCCTCTCACTGTCGGCCCACGCCGACAGCATCGACTGCTCGCGTGCAAAGACACGCACCGACCGCCTGATCTGCAGCGACAAGGCCCTCGTATCGGCCGACAGCGCATTGTCGAGCGCTTACTACGATGCAGTCGGCATCGCCGCCGACCAGCAAGCGGTCATCCAGTCGCAACGCGCATGGCTCAAGCAGCGCGATGCGTGCGGCGATGCAGCCTGCGTCGCAGCGGCCTACCGCGACCGTACGGCGGCGTTGAAGCAGGTGAAACACGCAGGCTGGAAAACCTATCGCGACCCGGCGCTCGGCATCTCGTTCGAATACCTCGGGAACCGCCAGATCAAGAAGCCGTGCCCTGAAATCGGCGGCGACCGCTGCGTCGCGGTCGTCGGCCGCAACATGACGAACAGCAACTATTTCATCGCGTTCGAGATCGTCGATGGCGCGCTCGAACCCGTTGCGAAAAAGGAAGCCGGTTTCGAGCCGCAGGACGACGGCAAATGGATGTCGACGTATGGTCGCGGCACGCCGCAAGAGGTCGAACGCTTCTCCGGCGCTGGCTGGCACGGCATGCGCGCGACGATCACGTGCGGCATCAGCGATCCGGAAACCGGCTTCCACGCAGCCGGCGGCGAATGCTACTGGGCGGTGCTGAGCAACGGCAAGCGCGCGGCCGTCGCGAATACGCAGGGTATCGTCGGCACGGACGACGCGACGCTGCACAGCGTGTCGTCGTTCCGGTTCGACCGGTAGCGGGAGCGGCGCGACGCTCGACCGCCCGGGCACGAACAGACGCGTAATACGTCATCGCAATGAAGCCTCGGCGGCGGCGTATCGCCAATGCAGGCAACGATGAAAGCGCACCTTCCGGCCCGATCCGCACCCGCCGCGCCGTTCAACCCGCCGGCGTACTAACGTGCCCCGTCCCCACGCAACGGGAACGTCTCCGCACCCGCATCGCGACGCAACGTGACTTCCGCACCGGTCAGCCATCCTGACGATTTCAGGATCGGGCGCGCCACCGCATACAACCGGTCGGCGCTGGCGCCATACAGGTACAGATAACCGTCGTTGCCGTCGCGATGCAGCTCGGTCTCACCCAGTTCGCCGGCCCCTGCCCGCTTCACCGCGCGATCCAGTCGTTGCTCCAGCCCGTGAAGGCGCGCCTTGTCCTTCTCGTAGTAATCGAAATGCACCATCACGACCGGCCCGGGCGGCTTCGGCGGCACATCGGCGGCCGCGTTGCCGGCAAGCAGCACCCAGCCGAGCAACGCGGCAAACCGGATTCCGTTACGCATATCGGTAAAAGAGGTGGATCGCCCGCTCACGTCGGCGCGCCGCCGCGCGCGACCTGCTGCCGGACTTGTGCCTGCGTGCCGAGCGCCGCGGCGATCGCAT
>NZ_JAAGPG010000299.1:0-10394 GCF_017104665.1 Burkholderia sp. Se-20378
CGCACGCAAGGCCGCGCAGCAGGACGCGCCGGCCACCAACCGCCGTTCGAGCGTGCTCGCGCGCAGCGCACCGCGGCCGTCGCTGAACGTCACGCATGCGTGGCAGGGCTGCGAGTCGCTGAGCGGCTGGGAGCAGATCGATCGCGTGCTGGAAGTCGACCAGACGCCGATCGGCAAGACGCCGCGCTCGTGTCCGGCCACCTATATCGGCGTGTGGGACACGATCCGCAAGCTGTTCGCCGATACGTTGGAAGCGCGGGCGCGCGGCTACACGGCGTCGCGTTTCTCGTTCAATACCGGCGACGGGCGCTGCCCCGCATGCGAAGGGCAAGGCGTGCGCACGATCGGGATGAGCTTCCTGCCCGACGTGAAGGTGCCGTGCGACGTGTGCCACGGGCAGCGTTTCAACCCGGAGACGCTCGCCGTCACGTGGCGCGGCCGGAACATCGGCGACGTGCTGACGATGGAGATCGACGAGGCGGTGGAGTTCTTCGCGCCGATCTCGAACATCGCGCATCCGCTGCAGCTGATGAAGGATGTCGGGCTTGGCTACCTGACGCTCGGCCAGCCGTCGCCGACGCTGTCCGGCGGCGAGGCGCAGCGCATCAAGCTCGTCACCGAGCTGACGAAGGTGCGCGACGACATCACGCGGCGCGGCCAGAAGGCGCCGCACACGCTGTACGTGCTCGACGAACCGACGGTCGGCCTGCACATGGCCGACGTCGCGAAGCTGATTCGCGTGCTGCACCGGCTCGTCGATGCGGGGCACAGCGTCGTCGTGATCGAGCATGACCTCGACGTGATCGCGGAAGCCGACTGGATCATCGATCTCGGTCCGGAAGGCGGCGTGGGCGGCGGCACGATCGTCGCGGCGGCGCCGCCCGAAGCGCTCGTGCAGGTGAGCGCAAGCCACACCGGGCAGGCGCTCAAGCCGGTGCTGGCCCGAACGGGTACGGACCAAGGGGAAGCCGAGCGCGAGGGCGAAGCGCGGGTAGGGTGAGCGTGACGCTTCGACTCGACGGCCACGGTGCCGGGCGATGATTTCCCCCAGCTGGCTTGCAAGCGGCTGGGGGTACACCGCGATCCGGCCCATGCACCCCTCGTTGAGGGGTGTTTTCTTTTGGGGCTGTGGTCGACGCCAAATATCGCCGCCGTGATCACGGGGCGCGCAAAGCCTCCCCGGCCGGCAGGTCGACTCGACGATCGACCTGACCGGCATCCCACACCATCAGCCAGCGTTCGCGCCGCGCTCCTCCGCCAGCAACCGGCGATAGTGCGGCAGCGATGTGAACAGCAGCCACGCGGCCAGCGCTGCTGCGATCGTGCAGACGATGCCGATCGACTGGCCGACCATCTTCGGGTTGCCGAACACGCGATCGGTGACGAGCGCAATCAACGTCGGGCCGAGCCCGAAGCCGATCAGCTGCGCGAAGAACGAGTAGAGCGCGCCGACCAGGCCGCGCATGCGGCTCGGTGCGACGAGCTGCAGCGACGCGGCCATGCACGCAGTCGGCAGCGTGAAGAAAAAGACGGTGACGGCGGCCGCGACCAGCGTGCCGATCGCGCCCGGCGCAAACGGAATGCTCGCGCAGCTGACCATCATCGGAATCATCGCGAACGCGGCGGTGCGCAGCGACGCATCTTCGTAGCCGCGCCGCTCGAACCAGCGCACGACCCACGGCCCGGCCAGCGCGCCGGCCGTGCCGCAGCAGACCACCAGCGCGCCGAAGCGGAAGCCGACCAGCGCCGCCGGCATCCCGTGCGCACGGATCAGGGTGGTCGGCAGCCACGCCGGCATGCCGAGCACGACGATCGCGAGCGTGCCGACGCCGAACAGGATCCGCGCGTAGAACCCGCGCCGCGCCCACAGAAACGCGACCGAATCGCGGGTCGAATACTGCCGTTCGTCGGTGCTGCCGCTGATGACCTTGCTGCGTACCGGCTCGCGCACCGTCAGCCACACCAGCAACGCGAACAGGATGCCCGGCAACCCGATCAGCACGAATGCGAGCTGCCAGGTTTCGAACCCGGCGAGCATCGGGAATTGCTGATGGACGTCACGCGCGAACGAGATGACGAGGCCGCCGGCGACGAGCGAGAGGCCGCCGCCGAGCATCGGGCCGAGGATGAAGACGCTCATCGCGCGCGGCATCTGTTTCGCCGAAAAGCAGTCGGCGATCATCGACAACGCAATCGGAAACACGCACGCTTCGCTGGCGCCGACGCCAAAGCGCGCGAGGAACAAACCCTGGAACGTCGTGGCCTTGCCGCACAGGGCAGTGAAGATGCACCACAGGCAGATGCCGACCAGCAGAATGTTGCGCCGGTTGGTCACGTCGACGAGCCGGCCGAACAGCGGCGATGCGATCAGGTACGCGGAAATGAACGCGACGCCCTGGACGAGGCTGAGCTGGGTGTCGGAGATGGCGAGCGAATGGCGGATCGGGTCGACGAGCAGGTTGAGAAGCTGGCGGTCGATATAGGCGAGCGAATACGCGAACGTGAGCATGACCAGGATGTACCACGACCGGAGGCTGTCCTGCCCGGTCTGGACGGAGGTTCGTCCTGCTAGCGCTTCGTTCAGGCCGCCGACGGGCGGGGTGTCATTCATGGCATTCCTCATCATTTCTCCAATACGGTCGTTCGGTTGCTGTGGAAATCGTTCGACGAAACCGTCGCCGCGCACGACGCGGGCGTCGCTGAATCGCGTCGATCAGGCGCCTGCACGGTTGCACGGCGTGTCGCCGCCCGGTCGGGGCGGCTGGCCGCGAGATGCGTCAGCGCTCTTTTATCAAACTATCGTTAGGTAGTTTGGCGGGATCGAAAGTGAAGTGCCATGAGTGTTATCCATTAAGCGCGGCTGGCATGGCCCGGGGGCGTGTGGCAACGGGCTTGTCCCGCAAGCGTGGCGTGGAGGGAAACCCGGCTGGAGATGATCGGTGTCGGTACGCGAACGGTCGGGCCACGCCGAGTCAAACGGAAAGCCTGCGCTCGGCTCTGACCGAATGGAGAGGGCGGTCTTTATCGGCCAATCACACCATTTGCGAGGTAAACGGTTCGGCCGGGATCGCGGATAAATCGATGGCGATCGCGTTGCGCCAATCTGAAGATCGGGAAAACGTTTCGAAGTACGGAATGTCGAAGAATGGAACGCACGCTGGATAGCGACGCGGCGAACTGCCGCCAGCACTCGGCCGCAGCCTCCCGATCCAGATCTGGAGAAGCACGATGACCGACGAGGTATTGCTCGATTCGAGTCGCTTGCCGGAAGGTTTCGACGAACTCGAATCGTTTCCCGATCGCTGGAATGCGACGACGTCGCACGAGCGATGAATCAACCGTGCGGCCAGGCCGAATGCGGAGGTCGTGATGTTCTACGACGAGATGCCCGCGCGTGTGAAGGATGCGACCGTCCATCTCGAGCGGTTTCCGCCCGACAACATCCATTGTTAATCCAGCTCGAAAACACAGTTGGAATCGCGGGGGATACGAGAAAGCGCGCCCGATGGTTACGATGAATGCCGTTCCCCGACGGACGATCGCCGGATCGTCCCATCATTCTCGAACCGCTACAGGAGTGCAATCTTGGCGACCTATATCGTATTCACGCGCGAAAGCACGCACGATCAGCAGGAACTCGACCGCTACCAGGACCAGGTTGGCGCGACGCTCGCCGGCCACCCGTTGAAGGTGCTGGCCGCGTATGGCCCGCAGGAAACGCTCGAGGGCGACGGCCCGGAAGGGGTGGTGATCGTCGAGTTTCCGTCCAGGGACGCCGCGCACGCGTGGTATGACAGCCCGGCATACCAGGCTGTCGTTCAGCATCGCTTCAAGGGCGCACGCTATCGCGCCGTGCTGGTCGAAGGCGTCTGACCGGGCCGGCGGGGCGGCTCAACGACCGCCGTTACGGCCACGCCATCGACGTGACCGTATCCGTGCATTCGATTTCCTCGTAGTCGTCGTCGATGAAATTCCATGCATGGAAACAGGCGGTCGAAAGTCGGGCTGACGATGGATCGCGCCCGGGGTCTCGGGCGCACGGCTGCTCACGGTCGGATAGTATCCGGGACTGTCGCAATCAAAAAACGTCGTTGCACACGTTCCTGCTGTTTCCCGGAATCACCTCCACCGCGGCTGTCTTGCGCGGCTGGCGTCATATTCCAACCTCCATCCCGTGCCTGCGTCATGACCTGACGCTCAACTGCCATGCCCAATGGAGGCGCGTGCAATGGCCGTACTGACGACGCGTCAAGTTTGCGTCACCAGCAAGATCAACCGTTCGCCGGGCAAATCAGCCTCATCGAGCCTTTATGGAGCCGTCTCTCATGTTTTCGAAGCCATCCCGACTCTTCATCGTGGCAGCCGCATTTTTCACGGCCCATGCGGCCGCACAATCTCCGGCGCCCGCATCGATTCCCGAACAACTCCCGTATGACATCCCCTACGGTGCGCCCATTACGTTGGCACAGGCGCGCACGGCCATTGCGGCAGCCGAAGCAGAAGCGCGACGCCGCAACTGGAAATACGCGATCGTCGTCGTCGACAGCGGCGGGAATCTGGTCTCGTGCGACAAGATGGATGGAACGCAACTCGCCTCCACCGAAATTGCGGAAGCCAAGGCGCGGGCGTCGGTGCGCTTCCGCCGACAGACCAAGGATATGCAGAACGCGATCAACAACGGGGCGACCGGCAACCTCAGCATCCCGGGCATTCTCGCCGGAGAGGGCGGCATCCCGATCGTGGTTGGCGGGCAGCTGATCGGCGCGATTGGGACCAGTGGTGGCGCGGGGGTGCAGGATAGCGTGATCGCGGCCGTGGGCGCGGCGGCCATCCGGTAAAGCGCGGCGCAACAGGCAAGCTGTCCGGGGGATGATTATTCTTTCAAATAAATAATGAAAACCTGACGTTTTTATTTCATCGGGTTTTGCGTGTATCCGGAACCGACCAAGGTCCGGCGGATTTGTCCCGTTTCACAAGGGATGGGTGACTCGACCCGGTCGCGAAAATACGCGATTCGAGCGATATCGCTACACTCCCCCCCTGCGATGACAATTTGAACCGGTTACTCCATTCAAAAATGGAACCGGTTCCATAATCCTGTCCCGGATTATGTGCAGTTTGAGCCGTTAAAAATTTGCGTCGCATGGCGTGTGCAATACTTGGTTCAGCCGGTCATGGTCGTTTCCCGGTGCTTTCGGACGGGTTGTGCACAAGTCGTGGGGGAGGCATTCCGTCGTTTCGGCGCGGAGCGACTCCCGTCGCGGAATATTTGGAAGCAAGAAAGCCTGCGAGCAACCGCTCGCCAAAAAGACGAAAACGACATGTCCCCATACGATCATGAAACGCGCGTCGTCGCGCGCGCCGGCATTACCCGGAGAGCGGCCCTGAAAGTGATGGCGGCAGCCCTGACGCAGGTCGGGCTGTTCACTGCCGCACCCGGCCTTGCATTCGCGCAGCAGCCGTCGCTCGACGCCAAGACCTTTCTCGCGCTGTCGAGCGCCCTGACAGGCCACGCGAATCTCGACCCGATGACGGCCAGGCGGCTCGTCGACGCGTTCCATCGCACCGACGCCGGTTTTGCCGCGCGTGCGGCCGCGCTGGCGCAACGCGTTCGCGCCGGGCAGACCCCGGCCCAGCTGCTGGCCGATGCCGACAGCGCCGGCCTTCACGACACCGCACTCGCGATCGTCGCCGCGTGGTACACGGGCACCGTCGGTCATGGCCAGAAGGCCGTGATGGTGACCTATGCCGATGCGCTGATGTACGACACCGTCCACGACGGGATGAGCGCGCCGACCTATTGCTCGAACGGCCCGCTGTGGTGGACCGCCGAACCGCCGCCGGCCGATGTCGCGCCGCCGCGCAAGATGGTGGCGCCAGCCACGTCACAGCACCCGCAAAAGCACGCCTGAATCTCATGAAAACTCCTGTATTTGAATCGAACGGCGACGTGTCGGCCGACGTCGTGATCGTGGGATCCGGCGTGGTGGGCGGCTTGATCGCGGACCAGCTGGTCAGCCAGGGCCATTCGGTGCTGATCCTCGAATCGGGCCTGCGCATCGAGCGTGCGCAGGCGGTCGAGAACTGGCGCAACATGCCTTTCGACAATCGCGTCGGGTCCGACTTCCAGGGGCTCTACCCGCAGGCGCCGAATGCGCCGGCCCCGCTGTATTTTCCGAAGAACAACTACGTCGGCCTGAGCGGCCCGGACGGCCAGAGCTTCCAGCAGGGCTACCTGCGCACGGTCGGCGGCACGACCTGGCACTGGGCCGCCTCGAGCTGGCGGCACCTGCCGGTCGATTTCCGGATGCAGTCGACGTATGGCGTCGGCCGCGACTGGCCGATTTCCTATGACGATCTCGAGCCGTATTACTGCCGTGCGGAAGAAGAGATGGGCGTGGCCGGACCGAGCGACCCGGCGATGCAGTCGCCGTCGCAACGCAGCCGCCCGTATCCGATGGACATGGTGCCGTGGGGGCATGGCGACCGGCGCTTCGCCGAAATCGTCAACGCGCACGGCTACCGGTCGATCCCGATTCCGCAGGCGCGCAGCACGCGGCCGTGGCATGGCCGCCCGACCTGCTGCGGCAACAACAACTGCCAGCCGATCTGCCCGATCGGCGCCATGTACAGCGGCATCCATCACATCGAGCGCGCGGAGCGCAAGGGCGCGAAGGTGCTCGCCGAATCGGTCGTCTACAAGATCGACACCGACGCGAACAATCGCGTGACGGCCGTGCACTGGTACGACGCGTCGCACAAGTCGCACAAGGCCAGCGGCAAGCGGTTCGTGCTCGCCTGCAACGGCATCGAGACCCCGCGCCTGCTGCTTCTGGCCGCGAACGAGCGCAATCCGCACGGCATCGCGAACGGCTCGGACCAGGTCGGCTGCAACATGATGGATCACTCGGGCTTCCACTGCACGTTCCTCGCGAACGAGCCGATGTGGCTCGGCCGCGGTCCTGCGCAGAGCAGCTGTATCGTCGGTCCGCGCGACGGCGATTTCCGCGGGCAGTATTCGGCGAACAAGATGATCCTGAACAACATCTCGCGCGTCGGGCCGGCGACGCAGCAGGCGCTGAAGCTCGGCCTGGTCGGCGAGGCGCTCGACGAGGAAATCCGGCGGCGCGCGATCTACGGCGTGGACCTGTCGATCAGTCTCGAACCGCTGCCCGACCCGAACAACCGCCTGACGCTCAGCAAGACGCGCGTCGATCCGCTCGGCCTCGCCTGCCCGGACATCCACTACGACGTCGGCGACTACGTGCGGCGCGGCTACGACGCGGCGTGCAAGCAGCTGTCGCACATCGGCACGCTGTTCGACGCGGTCGAATTCGACATCACGAAGACGCTGAACGCGAACAATCACATCATGGGCGGCACCATCATGGGCGCGGATCCGAAGAACTCGGTCGTCGACGGCGACTGCCGCGCGCACGACCATGCGAACCTGTGGCTGCCGGGCGGTGGCGCGATGCCGTCGGCGTCCGTCGTCAACACGACGCTGTCGATGGCGGCCCTTGGCCTGAAGGCCGCGGATTCGATTTCCGCGAGCCTCGCGAAGGGTTGATGCGATGACACATACGATTCAACGACACCGTCGCGCGCGGCGCGGCACCGCGTATCGCACGGCCATCGCGGCCGGCCTGCTCGCGCTCGTCGGCAGCGCATCCGCGTTCGCGCAGGATGCACCGGCCGGCACGGCTTCGACGTCGGCCGACGCCGCGCTGGTCGCAAAGGGCCATCAGCTCGCGATCGCGGCGGACTGCATGGCGTGCCATACGGCGCTCGACGGCGGCAAGCCGTTCGCGGGCGGGTACGGCATCGCGTCGCCGATGGGGCAGATCTATTCGAGCAACATCACGCCGTCGAAGACGGCCGGCATCGGCAACTACACCGAGGTGCAGTTCGCCCGTGCGCTGCGCGAAGGCGTGCGCGCGGATGGCGCGTACCTGTATCCGGCGATGCCCTATACGTCGTACAGCGGCCTCAGCGACGACGACGTGCACGCGCTTTACAGTTACTTCATGCATGCGGTGAAGCCGGTCGACGAAGCCGCGCCCGCCACGAGCCTGCCGTTCCCGTTCGGCATGCGCATGGCGATGTCGGGATGGAACATGCTGTTCCTGTCGAACAAGCGTTTCGAAGCGGATCCGGCCCACGATGCGCAGTGGAATCGCGGCGCGTACCTGACCAACGTGCTGGCGCACTGCAGCGCGTGCCACACGCCGCGCAACGCACTGATGGCCGAGGACTTCGGCCGCAACCTGGGCGGCGCGCAGCTCGGCGCGTGGTACGCGCCGAACATCACGTCGGATCCGGTGAGCGGCATCGGCGCGTGGAGCGACGCCGAGCTGGTGTCGTACCTGAAGACCGGCCGCGCACCCGGCAAGAACCAGGCGGCCGGCCCGATGGCGGAGGCCGTGCAGAACAGCCTGCAGTATCTGTCGGACGCGGACCTGAAATCGATCGTCTCGTATCTGCGCAGCACGAAGCCGATTCGCGACGAAAGCGAATCGGCGCCGGCATTCTCGTACGGGCGCGCGGTCAGCAGCGAAGCGACGTTGCGCGGCGCGTCCCCGCTGAACGCGAACGGTACGCTGACGACGGGCGCAGCGCTGTTCAGCGGCTACTGCGCGAGTTGTCACCAGGCGAACGGCAAGGGCAGCCCGAGCCAGGCGTATCCGTCGCTGTCGAACAACACCGCCACGGGCTCGCGCAATCCGTCGAACCTGATTGCGGCGATCCTGTACGGCGTCGATCGCGAGGCGGGCGGCGAGCACGTGCTGATGCCGTCTTTTGGCGAGGACTCCTATGTCCAGCCGCTCAAGGACGACCAGGTCGCTGCCATCGCGAACTACGTGCTCGCGCAGTACGGCAATCCGGACGTGACCGTCACCGCAGGCGACGTTGCCGTCGCGCGCAGCGGCGGCCCCGTTCCGCTGCTCGTGCGGGTCCGGCCGCTGATCCTGCCGGGCGCGGCGCTTGTCGTGCTGATCGCGGTGCTGGGCGTCGCGTTCTGGTGGCGTCGCCGCCAACGCGTTCCGCTTGCCGATCCGCCGCGCGGCAAGGTCGGCTGATTCAGCGGACTGCCGCATCGATGCGGCACGGAAGCAGGCATCGATCCGTCAGCGCAAGCCGGCGCGTATCGAGCCTGCTTCCGCATTTCAGGTCAAACCGGCTCGACGTCCCGGCAATGGCCTGGGCATGACGATTTCGCGTCCCGTGGGCGCGCTCATTCAAGCGTGGACGTGCGGCGTGCGACCCTGTCCGCAGGGAACCGGCACCGCACGCACCACCGCATCAGCCGCCAATCTCACGTGTACCCGATTCGGGCGCCACGCATCCGTCGGCTGACGCGTCACACCCTGGCCGTCGCTTTCGCGTCCTGTACCAGCATGTCGGCGGCCTTCTCGCCGATCATGATGGTGGCCGCGTTGGTTGCGCCCGAGATCGGCGACGGCATGACCGACGCATCGGCCACCCGCAGGCCCTGCACGCCGCGCACGCGCAGCCGCGCATCGACCACGGCCATCGGGTCGCTGTCGGGCCCCATGCGCGCGGTGCCGTTGTGGTGATAGACGGTGCCGCCGCGCTGGCGTGCGAACGCGAGAATCTCGTCGTCGGTGCGCACGTCGTTGCCGGGGAACATTTCGTCGACGTAGTACGGGGCGAACGGCCGGGCCTGCAAGACGGCGCGCGCCATCTTCACCACGGCCACCATCGCGCGCTGGTCCGATTCGTCGGTCAGGTAGTTGGGCTGCACCTCGGGCAGTTCGTCGATGCTGGCCGAACGCGCCTTGACCCAGCCGCGACTGTCGGGACGCTGCTTGTGGCCGCCGAGCGTCATGCCCGGATAGTGATCGAGCAGGCCGGGCAGCCCTTCCTGATAGCTGCCCGGCGTGAACGACACCTGCAGGTCGGGCCGCGACAACGCGGGTGCGGAGCGAAAGAAAAAGCGCATCGGCACGGGGCCCATGCTCAGGATGCTGGGCCGGCCGAGGAAGTACTTCGCGATCTCGCCGGCCAGCGGCAGGCCGCGGCCGCGTTCGTTGAGGGTGGCGACGTCCTTGACCCGGACGGCCACGCGCAGGTTGAAGTGATCGACCAGGTTGGCGCCGACGCCGGGCAGGTCGACGCGTGTCTGCACGCCGATGGCGCGCAGATGCGCGCTGTCGCCGATGCCGGAGATCTGCAGCAGCCGTGGCGTGTTCAGCGCGCCGGCGGCGACGATGACTTCGCGGTTCGCGCGCACTTCGCGCTCGGGGGCGCCGGCGCCGCCCGCGCGGACCGGCCTGCGTCAGTGTGCGGGGGACACACGCCAAAACATACAGGAATGCGAATCAAATAGCGCAGGCGTATGGATTGCGCTTACGTTCGTCGATACCGGGAGT
>NZ_JAAGPG010000300.1:0-10043 GCF_017104665.1 Burkholderia sp. Se-20378
TTGATCCGCGCATTGCGTTCGGTCAGGTCGAGCGGCACGTTGCCCGCGACGGCGGTCAGCGCGCGCACGTCGAGCCGGTCCTGCGCGCCCAGCGCGAACAGGATCGCGATGGCGTCGTCCTGCCCGGGGTCGGTATCGATGATCACCGTGCGTCGCGCAGCCTCGCCGCCGGCCGCGAACGCGCCCGTTTCGGGCAGCAGCGCGGTGCCGGCCAGCGCGGCGGACAGTTTCAGGAAGGTGCGGCGGGATGCAATCGGATGGGTCATGATCTGGCGCTCAGAAAACATGCCGGACGCCGAGCGTCGCCATCATCTGGCGCGTGCTGGTCGAGCGCGCGTACGCGAAGATCTGCGCATGGTCCGCGTCGCCGGCCGCCTGCTGCGCGATCACCGTCAGCGCGACGTCGGTGCGTTTCGACAGGTAGTAATCGGCCTGCAGGTTCACCTGGTGCCATTTCGGCCGCTTGTCGATCACGTCGTACTTGCCGTTCGTGAACGCATACGCGGCGCCGAGAAAGAGCTGCGGCGTCATCGTGTAGACGACGTTCACGCCGAGGTTCTGCAGGTGCAGGTGCGTATTGTCGAGGTAATCGTAGCGCACGTCGGTAAACATCGCCGCGAACTGCGCGCGGCCGATCGTGTAGAAGCCGCCCGTGCCCGCGATCCGCTGCCGGCTCGCATACGCCGCGGGCGACATCGCGCTCTTGCTGAAGATCAGCAGCGGCGACGCATAGTCGTTCGCGATCGCGCCGTCCTGGTTCGTCGCGCTGTACGGATGGTTGTACTGCGCATAGACCGCGCTCCAGCGCAGCGTGCCCTGCTCGTAGCCCAGCCCGAAGCTGTATGCGCTGTTGTTCGCGAAGCCGGTCGCGTTGCTGAAGCCGTACAGCGCGGTGAATTTCAGGCCGTAGTAGACGGGGCTCACGTACTTCACCGAGTTCTGCACGCGGATGTCGTTGTAGCCGTTGTCGTTGTCGCCGATGTTCACGCCGTTGCTCGCGATGATCACGGGCCCGATGTAGTCGTGGATCGCGTCGTACTGGCGCCCGAACGTCAGCGAGCCGTAGGTGCGGTCGGCCAGGCCGACGTAGGCCATCCGCCCGAACTCGCGACCGTTCTGCGCGGCCGTGCCCGTCATCACGTTGAAGCCGTTCTCCAGCTGGAAGATCGCGGACAGCCCCTGCCCGAGATCCTCCTTGCCCTTCAGCCCCCAGCGCGGGTTCTGGTTCGTGCCGGACAGCGCCTGCCAGGCGTTCTTGCCGCCCTGGTTGGTCGCGAACCCGACACCGGCCGAGATGAGACCGTACAGCGTGATGCTGCTTTGCGCACAGGCATGCGTCGCGAAGGCGCCGAGCATCGCGAGCGGGGCGAGCTTGTAGAGAGTTTTCATCGGGTCGTGTGATCGGTGGTGGTCCAGGCGCGGCAGGGTTCCGCGAAACTGGCCTCGACTATACGAACCCGGATCGGATAATAAAAGTTTGCTTTTGTTATGGTTCAATAAAACGGATTTATTCTCATCCAGATCGCTCCCGTGCCCGCCGTACCGCCCGTCAGTCCGCCGTGTCACCGCCCTTCGGCAGCTTCGACCACGCCTTGCGCCCCGGCAACGGCGACCACGCCGGCCGTGTCTTGCGTGCGCTGTCGATCACGACCAGGTAGCGGCCCGCGATCGGCGTGATGTCGCGATCGCGGCGCAGCACCCACAGCGACTTGCCGGCCTCGACGCGCGCCTGGTAATCGTCGTCGAGCAGGCCGTGCCGGTCGAAGAACGTGTTCAGCGATGCGGGAATCCGCACGCACCCTTTCGAGTGCCGGATGCCGAGCAACGATTCGAGACGATCGGGGTCGGTCGCATGCATCTGGAAGCGCATCGGCGACACGCCGCCCTTGCCCCACCCGCGCTCGCCGTCCACCCAGCCGAAGTCGTAGATGCGCATGTCGCGGCGGCCGTAGCCGCGAATGCCGTTCTCGTTCGTCGTGCCTTCCGCACGGAAATCCATGTTGTCCGGCGAGTGATGGAACACGCCGAGCGGCGTCAGGAAATGGTCGTACTTGCCCGGCAGCCCGGTGCCGACCGGCGACGCGCCGATCATCATCCACGCGTTGGCCGGCGTCGCGCGAAAGTAGATGAACAGCGCCTGGACGGTCGACGCGCGGTCGACCATCGCGATGTATTCGCCGGCGAGGTCGCCGAGATCTGCATCGACGAGCGCCTTCTGGAGCCGCTCGCCGTACGCGCGCTGCTCGCTTGCGGGCACGTTCAGACGCCGCGTGACTTCCTGTGTGAAGCGCTTGCGCATGTCGACCGCGCGTGCGGTCGCATTTTTCGCCTCTTCAGCCGACAGTGGCGGATGCTGGCGTGGCGGTGTCGGGGCGGGTGCTTCGGCCTCGCTGGCAGGCGTGGCGGAAGCGGCCGATGCAGGTGTGGCGGCGGAAGCAGCGGAAGCGGCAGAGGTCGCCGATGCGGCCGATGCCGGACTGGCAGGCTGCGCAGGATGCGCGTGCGATGCGGCAGGCGCGGGCTGCGCGGCCGAGGCTCCCGACAACGCATGCGCCGACGAAGCGGCATGCGCACGGGAAGCCGCCGATGCAGGTGACTCGACTGATGAGGATGACGTAGCGACAGGCGACGATGCGTCGGACGCCGCAAAGGCAGGCCGCTCGACAAGCACGGAGATCGGTAGCGCCGCAGCGAGCCAGATGCACGCAGCGGAGGCACGGGCAAGACAACGCGGTTTTGCAAATCGCCGCGTAAAGCTGAAAAGCATCATACGTTCGAAGCCATCGGCCGATCCGGCCGCCGCATGCTGCTGTTGCGGGCGGCGCATCTTCCGCGCGAGCCATCGACACGTCCGGCGCATCGTGTGCGCCCGGCGCCGACGCCTCTTCGCGGCGGAGCCGTTCGCTGGTGCAACGCGGTCGGTCCGATGGCGGCTAATGAGTCGTCAGGCCCTTCATTTTACGCGTCCGCGCAAGAATCGGCAGCGGCTCAAGTCGCGGTTTCACCGTGGTTTTGCGCTTCGTCACGCTTTGTTTCAACTCGTTGCCGCCCGCTGTGTCGTTACGTGGCAATCTTGTTTGTTGGGCGTTCGAAATCGATCCAGGAAGCGATGAGTTTCGCTACGGCATGACTGCATTTTCAAATCGATTCGTATGCCAGATCATTCCCGAAACACGGTACACACCGTATGTGCGATGCAATCGTCATCGCATCGCACGCATGCCGCACGAACCGCGCGACACGCGTGCGCAACCACCGATTACTTCGAGATGGTTTCGAGCGCGATACCCTTCGTGCGCGGCCCCATGAACCCGATCGCGGCCATCACGATCACCATCGCGCCCGCGATGAACGCGAACACGCCGAAGGTGCCGAAGCCCTTCAGCACGGCCGCGATCACGAACGACGAGAAGATCGCCGAGAAGCGGCTCCACGAATAGACGAAGCCGACGGCCCGTGCGCGGATCGACGTCGGAAACAGTTCGGCCTGATACGCGTGGAAGCTGTACGACATGATGTTGCTCGCGAGCGTGAGGCCGATGCCGAGCACGATCAGGAAGACGCCCACCGTCGTCTGGCTGAACAGCAGCCCGCAGACGACGATCGCCGCCGCCATCGCGACGATCACCGATTTGCGCTCGAAACGGTCGGCGATCACGAGGCCGATCAGCGGGCCGATCGGCGCGGCGAGCGCGATCACGCTCGAATACATCAGGCTCGACGTGATCGTGATGCCCTGCTTGATCAGCAGCGTCGGCACCCAGTTCGCGAAGCCGTAGAAGCCGACCGTCTGGAACACGTTGAAGATCGTCATCATGATCGTGCGGCTGCGATACGGCGGCACCCACATGTCGCGGAAACTGCCGCGCGGCGGCACGGGTTCGGCGGGCGCGGGCGGCGGCAGCGGGCGACCATATTCGGCTTCGACCTTCGCTTCGAGCGCGCGCATGATGCGATCGGCTTCGTCGACCCGGCCCTGCTGCGCGAGCCAGCGCGGGCTTTCCGGCAGTTCGCGGCGAATCCACCACACGAACAGCGCGCCGTGCGCGCCGATCAGCACGACCCAGCGCCAGCCATCGAGGCCGAACGGTGCGTGCGGCACGAGCAGGTACGCGAGGAACGCGACCACCGGCACCGCGACGAACCCGACCGCCTGCTCGCACGCAAATGCGCGGCCGCGAATCTGCTTCGGGACGAGCTCGGAAATGTACGTGCCGATCGTCACCATCTCGACGCCGAGGCCGAGACCGACGACGAAGCGCCAGAAATTCAGCCCGGCCGCGGTGTCCTGGAACGCCATCACGACGTTGGCGGCCGTGTACCACAGCAGCGACCACGTGAAGATCGCGCGGCGGCCGAAGCGGTCGGCGAGGAAGCCGCACGCGATCGTGCCGATGAAGAGGCCGGAAAACAGCGCGGCGATGAAACTCGCGACGCCCGTGGTGCCGAACAGGCCGTGCGTCGTCGCGGAGAGAATCCCGCTTTTCACGAGGCCGGGGGCGACGTAGCCGCTATAGAGCAGGTCGTAGAGCTCGAAGAAGAAGCCCAGGCTCAGCAGGACGACGAGCTTCCAGACAGTGCGGGTGGGCGGCAGGCGGTCGAGGCGGGCCGAGATGGAGCCGGGGTCGACGGGTGAGGATTGGGCAGGTGCCTGCGAGAGGCTGTCCGTTGAGGCCATCGTGGGCGCGTCTCCTGATCGTGTCGTGTTGTTGTCCGGCGACCAGCGAGCCGCCGTCGGGCGAATCGCTGCATTGTACCGGCACGTCCGTCCGGCGCACGCACCCCGGCCCCGATATCCGGAGCGCGACGACGGGCCGGCCGCATGCCGGCCGCCGAACCGCTTCGGGCACCCCATTTTTGCGCCGGCTATTGTGTAACTTGCGTAACCGTCTGTCGGGTGTGGAAAACGCACCAGAACGGCCATCTGTCGCCGCACCGTGGCACCACCGCCCCAACGTTCGGGCCTGGTGCCGCATTTCGCGCGGCCGCACACCACCGGAATCGCCACAAACGGGGTACGCAATCGGGACAACCACGCGTTCCACACCCCGGTAACATGCTACCGGGCCAACCACCGGCTTCCGGGCGCCTTTCGGCGACCTGAATTGTCGGCAAATCGTAAGCATTCCATGTTCATACAACGACTATCCACCTACGTGCGCCGGATCGCACTGATCGCGCTGCTGCAGTTCGCGGCGATCGCGACCGCGTCCGCGTTTCCGGCGGCCGCCTCGGCCCCGAACGCGAGCGGTGTCGGCGCGCCCGTCCCGGCCATCTCGCTGACCGACGCCGTCGCGCAGCTCAAGCAGATGCAGGCCGAACTGGACCGCATCAAGCAGCAGACCTCGACCGCGTCCAACAGCAAGGAGCTGGACGGGCTCAGCGACTCGACGCAGGAGCTGAGCACCGATGTCGAGAAGCTGCAGAGCGATCTCGTTCCGCAGCGTGCGCAGATCCAGGGGCAACTCGACGTGCTCGGCCCCCCGCCTGCCGAAGGCGCCGCGCCGGAAACGCCGGCCGTCGCGAAGCAACGGGCCACGCTGAACGCGCGCAAGACCCAGATCGATGCAGCGCTGAAGCAGGCTGCCGACCAGAAGACCAGCCTCACGAACCTGAACGAGCAGTTCGCGAAACTGCATCGCGGCCTGCTGAAGAACCAGCTCGCGTTCCGATCGGGCGGCATTTTCAGCGCGCAGTTCTGGCTGCCGCTGTTCCATCTTTCGCCGGACGACGCCCAGCGGCTCGGGGACTTCGACGAAGAAATGCTCGACATGCTGCGCTCGTCGTGGGTGCCCGGACAAAAGGCGATCACCGTGCTGCTGCTGGTTGCCGCGTTTGCGGCATGGATGGGCGGCCGCCGGCTCATCGAACGCGGGCTCGCATGGCTCTGCGTGAACCGCCTGCCGGCCACCCGTTTGCGCCGCAGCGCGCTGGCGTTGTCGACCGCGCTGTCGACGCTGCTGGCAACCGCCATTGCCGTGCAGATCCTGTACCTCGCCGTCGCGCGCCATTACGACCTCACGCCGGCGCTGAACGACCTGTGGGACCAGTTCGCGAAGCTTGCCGCAACCTGCGCACTGATCGCCGGGCTCGGCCGTGCGCTGCTCTGCACGAAGCATCCGTCGTGGCGCCTGCCCGCGCTCGCCGATCCCGTCGCGCTCGCGATGAAGCCGTTCCCCGGCATCCTGGCCGCGCTGCTGCTGGTGTCCGGCACGCTCGAATCGATCAACCGGATCGTCGACACCAGCCTGTCGGTCACGTTGTTCGGCCGCGGGATCGTGTCGCTCGTCGTCGCGGTGACGGTCGGTGCGTCGTTGCTGCGCTCGAACCGCGCGCGCAGCGCGCTCGCAGCCGCCGGCGAAGCGCCCGAACAGCGCTCGACGCTCGCCGGGCTGATCCACGCCGCCGTCACGCTGGCCATCATCGCTACCCTGATCGCACTCCTGATCGGCTACATCACGGTCGCGCGCTTCATTACCTACGAGCTCGTGTGGTTCGAGATCGTGCTGGGCGCCACCTATATCCTGATCCAGTTGACGCGCGACGCGAGCGAGAGCCTGTTCTCGTCGAGCCTGACGACGGGCCAGCAGATCAAGCACCTGTTCGCGCTCGAGGACCGTCACCTCGACCAGGCCCGCACGGTCCTGTCCGGCTTCGGCACGAGCCTGCTGATGCTGATCGCGGCCATCGCGCTGCTGACGGGCGGCTTCGGCACGACGCCGGGCGACCTGATGGACAGTGCAGTCGCGATGATCGGCAGCCAGCGGCTGCAGAGCCTGAACATCATGCCCGACCGGATCATGAACGCCGTGATCGGGTTCGCGATCGGCTTCTACCTGCTGCGCTCGCTGCGCCGCTGGCTCGACAGCGAGTTCATGCCCGCACTCGGCATGGATACGGGGATGCGCGTGTCGCTGATCACGCTGTTCACCAACGTCGGCTACGTGCTGCTCGTGCTGATGACGCTGGGGCTGCTCGGCGTCAGGTGGAACAACCTCGCGTGGATCGTCAGTGCGCTGTCGGTGGGTATCGGTTTCGGCCTGCAGGAGATCGTGAAGAACTTTGTGTCGGGGCTGATCCTGTTGACCGAGCGCCCGGTGAAGGTGGGCGACATGATCAGCATTGCGGGCGTCGAAGGCGACATCCGCCGCATCAACGTGCGCGCGACCGAGATCCAGCTCAGCGACCGCTCGACCGTGATCGTGCCGAACTCGCAACTGATCTCGCAGAACCTGCGCAACGTGACGATGGGCAACAGCACGCAGGGCGTCGCGACGCTGGTGCTGACCTTCCCGCTGAACACCGATCCCGAGCAGGTGCGCGACCTGCTGCTTGAAGCGTATCGCTCGCATGAGGCGATTCTCGAGAAGCCGGCGCCGTCGGTGACGTTCAGCCA
Source organism: Burkholderia sp. Se-20378 (assembly GCF_017104665.1). NCBI lineage: Bacteria > Pseudomonadati > Pseudomonadota > Betaproteobacteria > Burkholderiales > Burkholderiaceae > Burkholderia > Burkholderia sp. Se-20378. The sequence goes on from NZ_JAAGPG010000300.1 coordinate 7,397, forward strand.
GCTCACACCGGACGGCATCACGCTGAGCGTGACCGGTTACGTGTCGAGCCCGCGGATCGCCGGTTCGACGAAGAGTGACCTGCTGTTCGAGATCCTGAAGCAGTTGCGCGCGGCGGGGATCACGCTGTCGAGCCCGCAGATGCTGGTCGTGCAGAACATGCCGGCAGCGGAGACGTGATGCCGGCTACGCATCCGGCATATTCAGGCTGGACGAGTTGTATGCGGCAGATCCATTGATTCGTGACACCGTCTCCGGACAGTCTCGCCGCCAGCACCGCGCACGTAATCGATCGCGATCGGGTATTGCTTCCCCCGATCCGATCAATCGATCGTGACCGTTTCCGCCCAGCCATAAATGATCTTGTCGCTTTCCTCGTCGTCTTCGTCGCTATAGATCGTGATCAGATTGTCGCTCGGATCGCGAAAGTGCGCGAAATACCCGGCCGGCAGCCGCCCGATCTCTTCGAACTTCGCGCCGGCGTCTTTCAGACGACGACAGAATGCGCCGAAATTCTTTGCGATCTCGATTTGGATGATTGCGTTTCTGTTGATTGGACCCTTGCCGTTTTCATACAGAAGCGTCCCCACCCCGCCATCCTCTCCCCCAAGCAGCACCTCCCCATCCTCTGTTACCTTGAAACCCAAACCGTCACTATAAAATTCGCTCATCCGTTGCATGTTCTTCGGCTTGACCGGAATCACGAAGCGGATCTTTCCCTTAACGTCGTCCATATCGTCCCTTGGCTGGTGGCCTGCCGCTCTCTCTCGAAGCGGAGCGCGCGGCCTCTGTTGCACATCGGCTGGATCGGTAGATTTTGGCACCGACCCGGCCCAATGCCTTTTTCTCGGCGGCATAGAGATGATTGCGCCGACGGCGTACGGTCGACGACACTCGGACGGCAATCATTGCGATGTCGCGATTGGCGCGATGGCACGCCTCCGCAAACGAACAGGGCCGGTTACCGCTTCCGCGGCAACCGGCCCTGTTCATTCACCATCAAGGCGCCCTCCCGGGCGCCCCGCATCAAACGTCGAACTTCACGCCCTGCGCCAGCGGCAGCTGACGGCTGTAGTTGATCGTGTTCGTCGCGCGGCGCATGTAAGCCTTCCACGCATCCGAACCCGACTCGCGGCCGCCGCCCGTTTCCTTCTCGCCGCCGAACGCGCCGCCGATCTCCGCGCCGCTCGTGCCGATGTTCACGTTGACGATCCCGCAGTCGCTGCCCGCTGCCGACATGAATTGCTCGGCCTCGCGCATGTCATTCGTGAAGATTGCCGACGACAGGCCTTGCGGCACCGCGTTGTGCAGTTCGATCGCGTCGTCGAAGTTGTCGTAGACCATCACGTACAAGATCGGTGCGAACGTTTCGCGCTCGACCACCGCCGATTGCTTCGGCATCCGCACGAGGGCCGGACGCACGTAGTACGCATCCGCGTGACCGACGTCGACGCGCTCGCCGCCCTTCACCTCGCCGCCCTGCTCGCGTGCATCGCCCAGCGCCTTCTGCATCGCGTCGAACGACGCGCGATCGACCAGCGGGCCGACCAGCGTGCCTTCTTCAAGCGGGTTGCCGACCTTCACCGACGTGTAGGCCTTCTCGATGCGCGGCAGCAGCTGTTCGACCAGGCTGCGATGCACGATCAGGCGGCGCAGCGTCGTGCAGCGCTGGCCGGCCGTGCCGACCGCCGCGAACGTGACCGCGCGCACCACGAGGTCGAGATCGGCGCTCGGCGCGACGATCATCCCGTTGTTGCCGCCGAGTTCGAGGATGCCGCGCGCGAGACGCTGGCTCAGCACCTTCGCGACTTCCTGGCCCATCCGCACGCTGCCCGTCGCGCTGACGACCGGCACCTTCTTCGACGCCGTCAGCACCTCGCCGACATCGCGCATGCCGAGCACCAGCTGGCTCAGCTCCGCCGGCGCGACGCCCGGGTGGGTCTTCTCGAATTCGCGGATCGCCTTCTGCAGCAGCACGTGACACGCGATCGCGGTGAGCGGCGTCTTCTCGGACGGCTTCCACACGACCGAATCGCCGCACACGAATGCGAGCGCCGCATTCCATGCCCACACGGCGACCGGGAAGTTGAACGCCGAGATCACGCCGCACACGCCGATCGGGTGCCACGTTTCCATCATCCGGTGGCCCGGGCGCTCGGAGGCGATCGTGAGGCCGTAAAGCTGGCGCGACAGACCGACCGCGAAATCGCAGATGTCGATCATTTCCTGCACTTCGCCGAGGCCTTCCGACGTGATCTTGCCGGCTTCGAGCGTGACGAGGGCGCCGAGCTCGGCCTTGTGCTCACGCAGCACGTTGCCGAACACGCGCACGAGTTCGCCGCGCACCGGCGCCGGCACCGTGCGCCACTTGAGGAATGCGTCGTGCGCGGCGTCGATCTTGCGCTCGGCGTCGGCGGGCGTGTCGACGGCCAGCGTCGCGAGCGTCGCACCGTCGAGCGGCGAACGCGCGGTCAGCGCATTGCCTTTCCACTGGGCGAGATCGATATCGAGCGCGGCAAGAATGTCGTTGAATTGCATCACTTCCTCTTCAGGGACAGATTGATCGGTGCGGCGGCAGCGCCGCCCGCGTGATTCGATTGGAGCGCGTTCGCGCGCCCTGTGCAAGCGGATGCGCCGCGCGGCAGGCCC
>NZ_JAAGPG010000301.1:0-10125 GCF_017104665.1 Burkholderia sp. Se-20378
TCGCGCGCCTGTCATCGTCAAGTCGCTCGCGCGAGCCTCGACGCGCGAGCGCCGGGTCGATGCGAGGCCTGAGCGGTGTGTCCGTGGGCCAACGGTCCGGTCAGATCTGGACCATCTCGAAGTCTTCCTTGCGGGCACCGCATTCAGGGCACGTCCAGTTGATCGGGACGTCTTCCCAGCGCGTGCCCGGGGCAATGCCCTCTTCCGGCAGCCCGGCTTCTTCGTCGTAAATCCAGCCACAAATCAGGCACATCCAGCTCTTGTATTCCATCTTAAGCCGCGTCGGGAAAGTCGGTAAATTCGGGAGCCATGATGGTACCGTGTCGGGGCCGGACTGCCTAGCAATCGCGCTGGAGTAACGCGACTACGTTGCGCTGCGCTAAAAAATCCGTCGTGCGGGCCGGATTCCGCCGCATAATGGCTGAAAAGTGCGGCCTGCCGGGCAACACAGGGCCGAAAACGCCCATTTCGCCTCGCCGTCCGCATGCCCGTCGCTTTCCCGTTTTTCTCTTGCCCCATTTTTACATGTCCAGCAACGCCCCTCCGATCGTCCTCACCTTCGGCCTGTTCGACCCCACCGGCGGCTCTGGCATTCAAGCCGATCTGTTGACCCTGGCGAGCATGGGCTGTCACGGCGTGTCCGTCATGACGGGCTACACCGTGCGCGACTCGGCCGCCTGCGACGAAGTGACGGGGCTCGATCCCGACGTCGTCGCCGCCCAGGCGCGCATGCTGCTCGAGGACATGCCGGTCGCCGCGTTCAAGATCGGCGCAACCACGCGCGCGGAAGTCGTCAGCGCGATCGCCGAGGTGGTCGCGGACTACGACGGCGTGCCGCTCGTACTCGCGCCTGACTTCACGCTCGACGACGAGCACGTGCTCGCCGCCGACGACCTGCGCGAATCGATCGCCGACCTGCTCGCGCCGCAAACCACGCTGCTGGTCGCCGACTACGCGACGCTGATCGCGCTCGCGCAGCCGGACGGCGACGCCGAGCCGCCGAATCTCGACGCGGCCGTCTCGCACCTGCTGTCGCAGGGCTGCGAGTACATCCTGTCGTCCGAGACGGGCTCGCACCGGCTCGTCAACACGCTGTACGGCGAGGAAGGCCAGCTCCGCGAGGACATGTGGGATCGCTCGCCGCACCGGCTGATGGGCATCACCGACACGCTGGGCGCGGCCATCGCGGCACTGCTCGCGAACGGCCAGGAGCCGCCCGAAGCGGTTCGTGAGGCGCAGGAATACCTGTATCAGGCCGTGCGTGACGCGTTCCGGCCCGGCATGGGTGCATACCTGCCCGACCGGTTCTTCTGGGCGCGCAGCAACGAAGACTCGGATACACCGCCGGCCGTTAAGGCCGACCCGGTGCCGAGGACGTCGCACCGGCATTGAGGGCACGTGCGGCGGGGCATGCCCCGCCGTCGCGCCATGTCACGCCCTTTGGACGCGACATCTTCGGCCGCCCTGCGCACTCATCGCAATTCGCGCGCACATAAAAAAAGACCCGCATCGCTGCGGGTCTTTTTCTTTGGCTGGAACGCGCATCGCTGCGCGCTCCGGACACCATCGACCGAAGTCGATTACATGTCCATGCCCATGCCGCCCATGCCGCCCGGCATGCCGCCCGGCATCGGTGCGTCTTCCTTCGGCAGTTCAGCAACAGCTGCGTCCGTCGTCAGCAGCAGGCCTGCAACCGAAGCTGCGTTCTGCAGTGCGGTACGCGTGACCTTGGTCGGGTCGACGACGCCGGCCTCGACCATGTCGACGTACTCGCCCGTCGCTGCGTTGTAGCCGTAGTTGCCCGTACCTGCAGCAACTGCCGCCACCACGACGCTGGCTTCTTCGCCGCCGTTCGTGACGATCTGGCGCAGCGGCTCTTCCATTGCGCGCAGCACGATCTTGATGCCGGCGTTTTGATCGGCGTTAGCGCCGGTCAGGGCTGCGATCGCGGTGCGAGCGCGGATCAGCGCAACGCCGCCACCTGCCACGATGCCTTCTTCCACAGCTGCGCGCGTTGCGTGCAGTGCGTCTTCGACACGTGCCTTCTTTTCCTTCATTTCGACTTCGGTCGCTGCACCGACCTTGATCACTGCAACACCGCCGGCCAGCTTGGCCACGCGCTCTTGCAGCTTTTCACGGTCGTAGTCCGACGTCGCTTCTTCGATTTGCGCGCGCACTTGCTTCACGCGTGCTTCGATGTTCACGGCTTCGCCTGCGCCGTCGATGATCGTCGTGTTTTCCTTGCCCACTTCGATGCGCTTCGCCTGGCCCAGTTCTGCCAGCGTTGCCTTCTCGAGCGTCAGGCCGGTTTCTTCCGCGATCACCTGGCCGCCGGTCAGGATCGCGATGTCTTCCAGCATCGCCTTGCGACGATCGCCGAAGCCCGGTGCCTTGACCGCAACGGTCTTCAGGATGCCGCGGATGTTGTTGACGACCAGCGTTGCGAGCGCTTCGCCTTCGATGTCTTCGGCGATGATCAGCAGCGGACGGCCAGCCTTCGCGACTTGCTCGAGTACCGGCAGCAGATCACGGATGTTCGACACCTTCTTGTCGTGCAGCAGCACGAACGGGTTGTCGAGGACGGCGACTTGCTTTTCCGGGTTGTTGATGAAGTACGGCGACAGGTAGCCGCGGTCGAATTGCATGCCTTCGACGACGTCGAGTTCGTCTGCCAGCGACTTGCCGTCTTCGACGGTGATGACGCCTTCCTTGCCGACCTTGTCCATCGCTTCAGCGATGCGATCGCCGATCGACGTGTCGCTGTTCGCCGAGATCGAGCCGACCTGTGCGATTTCCTTGTTCGTCGTGCACGGCTTGCTGATCTTCTTCAGCTCTTCGACAGCCGCTGCGACTGCCTTGTCGATGCCGCGCTTCAGGTCCATCGGGTTCATGCCCGATGCGACGTACTTCATGCCTTCGCGAACGATCGATTGCGCGAGGACGGTTGCCGTCGTCGTGCCGTCGCCTGCGTTGTCGCTGGTCTTGGAAGCCACTTCCTTGACCATTTGCGCGCCCATGTTCTGGAGCTTGTCCTTCAGCTCGATTTCCTTCGCGACCGACACACCGTCCTTGGTGACCGTCGGGCCGCCGAAGCTGCGCTCGAGCACGACGTTGCGGCCCTTCGGACCCAGCGTGACCTTGACTGCGTTGGCGAGAATGTTCACGCCTTCGACCATCTTCGAACGGGCGGAATCGCCGAATACGACGTCTTTAGCTGCCATCTTCTAACTCCTTGAATTCTTGGGAATATGTACCGTCGGTGGACGCTTACTTGGCGTTGACCACGGCCATGATGTCTTCTTCGCGCATGACCAGCAGTTCGTTGCCGTCGACCTTCACGGTCTGGCCTGCGTACTTGCCGAACAGGACGCGATCGCCGACCTTCACGTCGAGCGCGATCGGGGCGCCCTTGTCGTCGCGCTTGCCCGGGCCGACGGCCAGGACTTCGCCCTGGTCCGGCTTTTCAGCAGCGGCGTCGGGGATCACGATGCCCGAGGCGGTCTTGGTTTCCTGATCCAGGCGCTTGACGATCACGCGATCGTGCAAAGGACGAAGGTTCATATTCACTCCTCTCTTGACTGAGATTGAAGAACGCTTAGGGAATCTGCCCGGCTTATCGCCCGGCAGAGAATTGTTAGCACTCTCGTGCAGCGAGTGCTAATTATATGGACGGGTTTTGACAAATTCAAGAAGGGGGGTTTGCGGTTTTTTTCGAGGCGGCAAGGCTCGCCCGACCTTGAGCGTGGCTCACTTGCGCGTGAGCCCGACACGATCGGGGCGAAGCAAGGAAAGCGACGATATGCCCAGCAAAAACAATAACTTACCATGACGAGCGATCGACCTCCGACGGAGCCGGGAGGATGCCGCGAGCCGCTGGCATGACCCTACGTCACGGGAAATTCCCCAAGGGCAACGATACCTCAGGGAAATCCCGCGTATCCGGGCGAACGCGGGCAAATTAAATGGGGCCCGGACACTCCGCCGTGGTCACGATGCGGACGCGCCGCGACACGCGCGCACTCGCCAGCCCCGAACGTCCCGGTCGTCGATACGTCACGCATCGGATCCGTGTGATCACGGGTGCAAAGCCAAGCTGCCGGCCCGATAACGGCCATGAGCAGCCCGGATCAACTCCACGCCATTCACCGGACGAATCTTCCGGAATGTTCTATGCCAGCGCGGAAACGGGACTCTCGGAGATGGCACGCTGCGACGCCTGGCCGGGAACGACCAAATGCCTTGCCATCGAGATCTCATCGACGGTATCGAGCCGGTAGCCATGCGTATACACCGCGCTCAATTGAAGCCCGTTCTCGGGGCGAAGCGCCAGTTTTTGTCGAAGTCGATAGATGTGGGTGTCGAGACTCCGCGATGTTCCATCCAGCGCTCGCCCCCAAGCCAGCGTCGACAAGGAATCCCGGGAAAGTACGCTCCCGATGTTGTTGAACAGGAAAGTTGCCAGCGCAAATTCCTTCGCCGTCAAATCGATGATTTTTCCATGCACGGCGATCGTACGCGCAAGCGGATTCAAGACATACGCCCCGACCTCGACCCTGCTATCGAGTTTCTTGTTGCGGGCCTTTCGACGCAACAGCGCATTGACGCGAGCCGCCAGCTCGATCTCGCGGAACGGCTTGCCGATGTACTCGTCGGCGCCTGCGTCCAGCGCAGCGGCGACATCTGCCTCAAGCGTTCTCGCGGCCAGGAACAAAACACCCGGTTCGTCCCCGACATTAGCCCGAATCCAGTGCAGCAGATTGAGGCCGTTGGCATCCGGAATTCGCCAATCGAGCACGATGAGGTCGACCATCTCCTTCTTCAGAAAATGAACAGCTCGCGCGCTATCGCACACCCGGAAAATTTCCCGATTTGATCCTCGTAGCGCCCTTTCAAAGGCGGACGCCTGGTCCGGATCGCCTTCCACTAACAAGATACTCATAACACCCCCAGCCTTCATCGACTCGAATGATTTTCATCGCACTCCAAATCGATCGCCCGAATACACAGGCATGAACATGATGGTTTCTTATTTAATAAATGCGATCGATTTAAACCAGTCTTGCCTCAACGCCAACCGCAAAACCCCATCAACACACTGCTGCCCAACCCTGTCCGTCACCCTGTTTTTAAAAGGACGCTCCTGTTCTGCATCGAGCACCAACGAACAGCGGCGTCGGCGGGCGGGCAGACAGTCGCAAGCAGATCATCGTGAGACTGCCAGGCACTCCGGCACCCAGATTGGCGGCACTCATGCTGCCGTCGCCAGCAGTCAACCCATCGGGAGATTCACCGTCGCGTGGCACGGCACGGTTCGCTCGCCTCCAGGCATGTCACTCAGATGTTACTAACATATCAGTAGAATATCGAAACGCCTGCCAAAGATCAAAGAGGGGTAAACCCGTTCGTCGACCTTGCCCCTTTTTGCGTTGAGTTGAAAACAGGGGGCGACCGGACTAATATGTTAGTAATATCCTTCCAGCAATCACTTAGGCACATGAACGGACTGACGGGCAGCACCCTTGCCGAACAGGCTCACGAGAAACTCGAGGAGCTCATCGTCACGCTTGAGCTCGCGCCCGGCAGCGTGTGGTCCGAGGCATCGCTCGCAGAGAAGCTGAATACGGGGAGAACGCCGGTTCGCGAGGCCGCACAACGATTGGCTGCCTCGCATCTGCTGCAGATCGTTCCTCGACACGGCATCATGATCACCGTGCCGAACATTCACGATCAATTGCTCGTGCTCGAAACGCGTCGTGAACTCGAACGGCTCATTGCACAACGCGCTGCACGGCGGGCGTTACCCGAGGAGCGCGAGCAGATCCGCGAAATCGCCCGAAAACTCGACGCGGCTGGCGAAGCACGAGACGTCGTCGCCTATTTGAGATGCGTCTACACACTCAATCAGCTCATCGCGCAGTTCTCCCGGAATCGGTTCGCTGCCGAGGCTATTGCGCCGCTACATGCGTTGTCCCGGCGCTTTTACTTCATGCATCACAAGCAGCTGGATGATCTGCCGGCGGCGAGCCTGCAGCACACGAGAGTCGCGCGCGCAGTCGCTGACGGTGACGAGGAGGAAGCCGGGCGTTCATCCGACATGATGATCGACTATATCGACGCATTTACGCGAGATTGCTTTACTCGTGACTTTGAGCCACATCACTCGCGAGCGGCAGTCTGATGACACTTTTCGGTTTCGATTGACAAAACCGACTCAGGGTTGCGCCGTGCTTCTTGACGCACCACACAGCACGTTCGATCGCGTGCCGTCGATGAATCGAGCATCCGCTCATGCCCGGCAAATACTGCGCAAGCTCGATCGTGTACACGCCGATATCGGCCCGGCATCATCGTTTCCGAAGAGATCGGCTGGGCACACCGCCGATGTCGATCCCACCACACCGTGGAAACAACGAATCGCCCGCGAAACATGCGGTAAGTCATCACCGCACGCCAGTTGCCTCTGCCTACCCGGCGTAGCGGCGCCGCCCTTCACCGCGGGATTCCACACCGTTCAATCAACCCATCCATCTGCTCCTCTCGAATGGGTTCGGAGATGTAGTAGCCCTGGCAATCGATCTGCGCCATTGCCTTCAGCCATTCGAACTGAGCCCTGGTTTCGACACCTTCAACAACGACCTTCTTCTTCAAACGCCCCCCAAGCTCGACGAGCGTTTCGACCATCGCCCTCGATTCAGGATTTTCATGAACGTCGCGCATGAAGGATCGATCCAGCTTGAGTGTGTCGACTGCCAGGCAATGCAATTTGGTCAACGACCAGCATCCCGAACCAAAATCGTCGATTGCGACACTCACGCCAAGATCCCGAATCGATGCAACGGCAGCGGCAAGCGCATCGATCGGGCCTGGATCAACGGACTCCGTCAATTCAATTTGAAGATTCCCGGCACAGACGGCATAGGAATCCAGAACAAGCGCCAGTCTTCTTGCCATCTCCGGCCGCGTAATCTCGCGAGCGGGCAAATTGACGGACAGGGATAAATCGCCATATCCGAGCGCAGCCCAACTGGCGAGCACCCGCACGGACTCCTCGATCACATAATCCGTAAACCGGCATGTCAGATGCGAATTCTCGACAAGGTCAATGAACGCCGCCGGCATCAACATGCCATGCTCCGGATGATGCCAGCGTATCAACGACTCGAATCCGGACAGCAATCCGGTCTGAACGCGGAGCTTGGGTTGATAAACGAAAAAGAACTCTTTCCGAACCAATCCGCGCTCCGCATCTTCGACAAGATCACCCGTCCTGCAACGCACGGCCGTACCATCCACAGCAATCTCCCATGCACGCACTCAAAATCTCGGTGCCTGCTGATACAGCCCGGCTTCCACTCCGGGCTTTCCGTCGGCCGTGCATCCCCACGCGATTACTTCCACTGGTACAGCATGCCGGCGCCGATCACCTTCTGACCGCCGCTGAAGCCGCCGTTGATCGACGCCTTCAGGTTCTCCGTGATGCGAGCCTGCATGTTGACCGCCATCGCCTTCTGGCCGAGGAAGGTCGACGTACCCACGCCCATCCCGAAGTTGGCGTCGCGATCGAGCTGCGGGATCGACGCCATCGCGCCGACGGCCGCGATACCCTGCTTCGCCATCTGGTCGGTCTGCTGCAGTTGCGAACCCAGCGAGTTGATCTGCGCCTGCTGGCCCGACAACGCCGTCGACAGCGTCGACTGCACCGCGTTGAGCTGGTTCAGGTTGACCGCATCGGTACCCTGCGTACCCGGCGCCACGTTGATGATCTGGCGCTGCTGTGTGTCGCTGCCGACGGACACGACGTTCTGGCGACCGCCATCCGTCGAGTTCGCGCCGATCGCCACCGAGTTCGAACCCGCGGTGACGGTCGGCTTGTCGGTGCCGGTGCCGTTCATGTCGGCGGCAATGCCTGCGTTCGCGGTCTGCGGCGTGTTCATCAACGTGGACAACTGATTCAGCTGGTTGTTGATGTTCGTCACGCCGGTCGACAGCGATGCCACGCTCGCGTTTGTCGCGTTCAGGCCGGTGGACAGCGAGCCGATGCTGTTTGCCGTCGACGTCGACAATGCGTTGATCGCGGTTGAGGTCGACGTGGACAGCGCGGACACGTTGTTGTTGGTCGCATTCAGGCCCGTCGACAGCGCGCTGACCGCGTTGTTCGTCGCGTTGAGCTGGCTGCCGTTGATCGCGTCCGTGCTGGTAGCCGAGACCTGGCCAGCCGCGACGTTCGTGATCTGGCGTTCCTGCCCCGGCGAACCGACGCTCAGCACGCCTACCGGATTGGCGCCGGCGACCGCGTACGTGACCCCACCGACCGTGACGCTCGATACGGCAACCGCGTTACCGGTAACCGAGTTCGCACCGAGCGCGATCGAGTTGGCGACGTTCGCGGTGGCGTTCGAGCCGAGCGCGAGTGCGTTGGCCGCGCTGGCCGTGGCGCCCGAGCCGTAGGCCTGTGCGCCTATGGCGCTGGCCGTGGCCAGGTTGCCCAGTGCGATCGTATTGTCCGCAGTGGCCTGGCTGGAATTGCCGACGGCGAGCGCGCTGTTGCCGGTTGCCGTGCTTGCGTTGCCGACGGCAACTGCGCCCGTGCCGGTCGCCGTGTCGTTCGCGCCCATCGCGACCGCACCGGTGCCCGTCGCGACGCTCGGATCGCCGATTGCGACCGCGCCGTCGCCGCTTGCCGTGTTGCCGGAGCCGATCGACACGGCCTTGCCGCCGGTTGCCGATGCGTTCTGGCCGATCGCGACCGCACCATCCGACTGCGCGTTCGAACCGTAGCCGACCGCGACACTGCTGGCACCCGCGGCAGTTGCGGCTACGCCGGCAGCCAGCGAGTCGATACCCGTTGCGGCGCTGTTCGCGTAGTTCGCCCCTTGCGTACCGCCATCGTTGACGGCGTAGTAGTGCGTTTTCGCGGCTTCGATTGCGGTCGAAGTCGACGTGGACAACGACGTGATCGAGCTGTTGGAGGAGCTCAGGCCGGTGGACAGCGAGCTGATACCGGTCGAGGTCGACGTGGACAGCGACAGGATCGTGCTGTTCGTACTGCTCAGGCCGGTCGACAGCGAGCTGATGCCGGTCGACGTCGAGGTGGACAGCGAGGTGATCGAGCTGGTGGCCGACGACAGGCCGGTCGAGGTCGAGGTCGACAGCGACGACACCGAGCTGAACGTCGAGCTCAAGCCGGTCGACAGTGAGCTGATGCTGGTCGAGGTCGAGGTGGACAGCGACGTGATCGAGCTGTTGGCCGACGACAGGCCCGTCGACGTGGACGTGGACAGCGAGCTGATCGAGCTATTGGCCGACGACAAACCTGTCGAGGTCGAGGTCGACAGCGACGACACCGTGCTATCCGTCGAGCTCAAACCAGTCGACAGCGAGCTGATGCCGGTCGACGTCGAGGTGGACAGCGACGAGATCGAGCTGTTGGCAGACGACAGACCCGTCGAGGTCGAGGTCGACAATGACGAGATCGAGCTATTAGCCGACGACAGGCCCGTCGACGTCGACGTGGACAACGACGAGATCGAGCTGTTAGCCGACGACAAACCTGTCGAGGTCGAGGTCGACAGCGACGACACCGTGCTGTCAGTCGAGCTCAAACCAGTCGACAGCGAGCTGATGCCGGTCGACGTCGAGGTGGACAGCGACGAGATCGAGCTGTTTGCAGACGAAAGGCCGGTCGAGGTCGAGGTCGACAGCGAGCTGATCGAGCTGTTGGCAGACGACAGGCCAGTCGAGGTCGAGGTCGACAACGACGAGATCGAGCTATTAGCCGACGACAGGCCGGTCGACGTGGACGTGGACAGCGAGCCGATCGAACTATTGGCCGACGACAGACCCGTCGACGTGGACGTGGACAGCGAGCTGATCGAGCTATTGGCCGACGACAGACCCGTCGACGTCGAGGTCGACAGCGACGACACCGTGCTGTCAGTCGAGCTCAAACCAGTCGACAGCGAGCTGATGCCGGTCGACGTCGAGGTGGACAGCGACGAGATCGAGCTGTTGGCAGACGACAGGCCAGTCGAGGTCGAGGTCGACAACGACGAGATCGAGCTATTAGCCGACGACAGGCCGGTCGACGTGGACGTGGACAGCGAGCCGATCGAACTATTGGCCGAC